>JALGSS010000222.1 GCA_029821745.1 Candidatus Zipacnadia bacterium | reverse complement strand
GGCGCGGCTGTACCGCCAGGTCACGCCGGCTTTCCTGGGGCTGGCTGTCGGACACATGCTCATCGCGGGTGGCGTATGGGGACTCGTGGGGACCATCGACGAGGACGTCGGCCGTCGATACCTGATCTGGTTCGCGTGATCGCGGGAGTCGCGGGCGCTTGGTATCCGGCGCCGCGTGGATGATCAGAGGCCGCGTGTGCGGCGCAGCACCGCCCGCAAGTCGTCGCGGATGAAGGGGAAGCTGGGGGCTGCGACCAGGTTGCTGTAGCCGGCTCGGGCAGCGAAGTCGATGCTGTCGACGGTGCGGTCCTCGGGATGGGAACTGACGTTGAACCACAGCGCGCAGGCCTTGCCCTGCCTATGGGCGACCTTGCCGGGGCCGTCCAGGGCCTCGCGCACCCCATGCTCCATGTCCCATCCCATCTCCTGCCACGGAACCATCAGACAGATTCCATCGACCCCTGAACACTGGGCGAGACGCTCGGCGTCCTCATTGCCCACGTAGGCCAGGCCTGACTGCGGTAGGCGACTGGGCATCACCATCGAGCCCAGCCGGCGATCCACCGACTCGATGGCCGCCGCTGCAGCGAGAACGAACATCGCGACGTTGCTGCTGCGGAACTCCAGGACCTCGTCGGTCAGCTCGCGGGGCATCTCTCGCCCGTAGGCCGCCCTGAACAGTCGCCGGCAGTACTCGCAGCGGCATGACCACTGGCCTCGGCCATAGTGGAAGGACGGCTCGTCCCAGACGAAACCGCGGCACTCGAGCATCCAGGCCAGAGTGCGCATGGAGGATGAGAACCACTCGAGGAACTGGGGATGGTTCGGGCACGCCTTGCGGATGCGGCGGCCACGGCAGTCCATCTGGCACGTGTCGGGGTGTGTCTGGACATAGAGGCTGTCGACCGATGGGTCGGGGTCGAGGAACTTGCCGTAGCCGTACGGCATCGCGTACGGTTCGAGCCCGGCCGACTTCGCGCGGCGCACGAAGGCCGCAACATCCTCGACGTGCCACCGGACCTCGTCCTCATAGCAGGCGACGAAGACGGCGCTGAATCCAAGATCGCTCAGCAGCCCTGCGTCGATCTGTCTGAGTGCTCCCACCCCGCTGGTTATCGAGATGCCAACGTTCATCGGATGCAATCGTATCCCTGAAGAGTTGATGCCATCGGTCGACACGGATGTCTACGACGTGCGACTCAGGGTACGACCGGCACTGCCCGCACTAATTGGTCAACTACTCTCCGGCTTCCGCACGATTGCCAGCAACGTCGTGCCGAAGGGGAAGCCGGCACGGATCACGATCCAGTTCTCAAGGTGATGCAGCCATATCAGGGCGCGGTTCAGCCACCCGGGCAGCGACATAAGCTGTGTGTGCGGCTTGCCCACCCCCTGCAGGTGAAGCCGCCGGAGCAGCCGGAACGCGCAGACGATGGGGAAGACAAAGGTCACTGCATAGGTAAGTTTCACTTTCTGGAAGCCCGTGGCCTCCAAGCGGTCGGCAAGTTCTTTGCGCGAGTATCGTCGCCGGTGCGACAGCGCGATGTCGTGCTCGCTCCACAGCCACTGGTGCGCGGGGACAGTGATGATCGCGACGCCCCCGGGCTTCAGGACGCGCAGCACTTCGGACAACCCGAGCGCGTCGTCGTCCAGGTGCTCCAACATGTCGCACAGGACGGCCAGATCCACGGTCCCATCCGCGAACCCCAGGTTCTCGGCGGCGCAGCGCACCAGGGATTCGTGTCCCCGGGTCCTGCACAGCCGCAGGGCGTCGTCGGAGACGTCGGTGCCCGTCAGCGCGCCGAGGCCGGAGAGATGATCCAGCGTACCTCCGGTCCCGCACCCGATGTCCAGTATCCGTGGGTCGGGCGCGCTGAAACGCGCCACGAGATCTCGCACCAGGTGCCGCCGGGTGACGAACCACCAGTACCGGTCCTCAAGGTCATACATCTTCTGCAGCTCTTCACTGCGCATGTAGCACGGCTCCACGGTCCACGCAGACATCGGCGCATGAGGTCGGGCAAAGCCCGCGGCGCGCCCAGGGGCATGCCCCTCCCACGCGATGGGGAAGAGGCCACGATCCCTCCGGGGCGCGATGCCGGCGGCCTGTGAACGGGCGGTCATATAATCGAACTATCGTTTGACAAATCACACAATCGGTGCTAATCTGCGGGATGAGAACGGCCGTTCCAATCATCTTCCCAACGGAGCTCTCACGCATGGCTGATAAGGCACTATCGCCGAGGCGCAAGCAGATCCTCGACTTCATCATCGCTACCACAAAGGAACGCGGATACCCGCCGACCGTCCGCGAGATCGGCGACGCGGTTGGGCTGAAGTCGAGCTCGACCGTTCACTTCCATCTGAACGTGCTCCAGAAGACAGGTCTGATCGAGCGCGACGGTTCGCTTACTCGCGCCATTCGCGCTCGCGACGCAGATGCCGACCAGCCGACGCCGCCATCAAAGGGCGTGCGCTACGCGCCCGTCGTGGGCCGGGTTGCGGCCGGACAGCCGATATTCGCCGCGGAGAACATCGAGGAGACACTCACCTTGCCCGCCGAGCTGTTCCCGGATGGCGAACTGTTCATGCTTGAAGTCAAGGGCGAAAGCATGATCGGCGCAGGGATCTGCAACCACGATCTGTTGGTGGTGCAGCGCCAGGAGACGGCTGAGAACGGCGACATTGTTGTCGCGTTGATCGACGACGAAGCGACGGTGAAGCGGTTCTTCCGCCACAACGGCGACGTCGAGCTTCGCCCGGAGAATCCCCAGATGGAATCAATCTTCGTGAGCGAAGTCGCGATCCTGGGCAAGGTCCGCGGCGTCATCCGAACGCTCTAGACTTCAGTGCTTCGCCGAATCGGGCACTCAGGACCCTCATTCTGAACGCTCCGGCGTCGGGTTCCTATGACCCGGGGTCGGGTGCCCAGGCTGTCTCGTCAGGCAGTTCCTCTTGCGGGGACACGGACGTCTCGCGGCCCCCGGCATCGGCGGCGACGCGGATGACGAAGACCGTCTCGTCATCACCCTTCGCGTTCCCGCTGAACCGGTTGGCCGCGGCGGCGATCTCGCCGGCTAGTTCCGCCGGGGACGCGTCTCGGTACTCGCGGATGACATCGACCATGCGCCTGACCCCGAACTCCTCTCGCTTCCTGTTGCGGGCCTCCGTGATGCCGTCCGTGTACGCCACGATCAGGTCGCCGGGTCTGAGGCCGATGGTCTTTTGATTGTAGTTTGGCCGTTGCGTCCCGCCAACCACTATACTACCCGTGAACAGCTCGATGACCTCAGGTTCCTCGTCGCCCCGTACCAGGAGGGGAGGAAGATGCCCGCAGTTGACGAATGTTAACGTTCGGAGTTCGGCATCGAGGACGCCCAGGAAAAGCGGCGCATACGAGTTGGGCTGCAGGGCTTCGTAAACGTTGTGGTTCACGAATTCCGCGATGGCTGCCGGGGTCAGGCCGCGCCGCACGCCTGCACGCATGTGCGAGTGTATGAGCGACAGGTGCACCAGCCCGTAGACGCTCTTGCCCGGCATATCGCCGACGCACAGAAACAGCCGGTGCGCGTCCAGCGCGATGGCGTCATACAGGTCGCCACCGACTGCCCTGGCCGGGAGGAACATGAGACCCAGGTCGATGCCCGGCATCGTCGGTAGGTCGTCGGGGAGCATGCGGTCCTGGAGACGCCGCGCCATAGTCATCTCGTGTTCGAGCAGACTGGCGTGCTGGTGGTCGCGGTCGCGCGCGATGGCGACGTAAGACGACGCGACAGCGATCATGACCATCGGGATCATCTGCCCCTCGTTGATCAGCAGCCAGGGCAGTGGCGTACCGCCGTCAGGCGAACCTGCGGTGTTGAGGTTCAGGCGGAACACACCGTCCAGCCATGCGGCGGTGACTGCGACGAGCAGCGCTCCTGATCGGCGGAACCAGATCGCCGACACCATGATCACCAGGTAGTAGACTGACGCGATCCACTGGCGCTGTGGTGCAGACGGCGGGAACGCGGATATCGCGCTCGTCACGAGGAGCAAGTCGACAACGATGGCGACGGTGCGTTTTGCGGGTACGCGAAAGTGCCACAAGTAGGATGCGAAGACGAGGACGCAGAGCAGTGACGCGACAGGGGGCGCCGCCCGAACGAGTGCGCGCTCAATTGGCAAGAGCATGGCGGGTGCCTGGCGGATCCCGGGGGCAACGGCGAAGGCGATGATGAACGCGGCGCGTGTGAGGGCGGCGGCCACGTCCGACTCATCCGTAGCAAAGGGGGCCTCGTCGCTGCGAGGTCGAGCAACGTCCCTCCAAAGCACCTGCGTTCACCTCCTGCGTCCGCCAGTTTGAGTGCCCGTGCGCGCCGACATGTTCCCGGCGCCGTCCCGCTAAGTCGGATCGGCACGCACAAAACCAGTTTCGTTGCCGAACCTGCCAACACCTTTGCCCAAGTTTGCGGGCCTGTCGCAGAGCTGAAAGAAGACACCGGCAGGTAGCAGACTGTTGGTCCGGCCCGCGGGTGGGCCCAGGTACGTCACCCGAGAGGAGCCGCCATGGCCGCTGAGGACGCACTCCGCCACGAGCGATACGCCATGGTGGAGAGCCAAGTCGTCGCCCGCCACATCAGGGATGACCGCGTGATTGCGGCCATGAAGGCTGTGCCGCGCCACGAGTTCGTGCCGGAAGATCAGCGGGCACAAGCGTATGCGGACCGGGCGCTACCGATCGGCTATGGCCAGACGATCTCGCAGCCGTACATGGTCGCCGTGATGTGCGAACTGCTGGATGTTGAGCCAGGCCACAAAGTGCTGGAGATTGGCGCCGGATCGGGCTACCAGGCGGCGCTACTGGGCCATATGGCGGCCTGGGTCGACGGGATTGAGATCGTGCCCGAACTGGTCACGAAGGCCCGCAAGACGCTCGCGATGCTCGGATACACCAATGTGGCCATCCACGAGGGCGATGGTTCCCTTGGGTACCCAGAAAGCTCCCCCTATGACCGCATTGTCATCGCGGCTGCCGCACCGGATGTCCCGCCGCCCTTGTACGATCAGTTAACGACAGGGGGCAGGATCGTCGCCCCGGTGGGCAGCCGTCACAGTCAGCAGGTGCTCATCGTCACGAAACGAGATGGCGACCTGGACCTGGACCGTGGAATCGGCTGCGTCTTCGTGCCCCTCGTGGGTGAGCACGGCTGGCAGTTTTAGCAGCATCATCCGAACGCACACCGGAAGGCCAAGGTGACCGATGGCAAAGTCAGAAACTCCCGCGAAGCCGCCGAAGTTCGGATTCCGCACCGCGGGCTACCATGAGTGGACACTGCGGGACGCGCTGAGTTCCATCAGCGGGGCCGGATTCGACGGGGTCGAGATCTGCCTGGAGCACCCGGAATCGCGACCGGGCGACATGTCGGCCCAGCGGGCCCGGGAGATCGCGTCTCTCGCGTCTGATGCCGGGTTGGGTGTCGCGTCCGTCAGCTATCACGGCGACTTCGAGGACGACGCGACCCGCCGTGAGAACCAGGCCAAGGCGGTCGAGTTGACCGCGCACATGGGGTCGCGCGTGCTCATACTCAACGCGCAAAAGGCGGAGGCCGACCGGCTCCAAACGCAGTGGGACGACATGCGGCGCAGGTTGGACGTGCTTCTGCCGGCGGCGGAGATCAACAGCGTGTTCGTCGCGCTCGAGCCCGAGCCGGGGCACTTCCTGCACTCGTCCGCGGACATGAAGCGGCTTCTGGACCAGGTGGCTCATCCCAATCTGGCTGTAAATCTTGACGTCGGGCACGCCTTCCTGACCGATCCCGATCTCGGGGACACGATAAACAACCTGGGGCGCGCGATCGTCCACACGCACGTAGAAGGGATGCCGGCCGACCGCCACGAGCACATGGTCCCGGGTGAGGGCGACCTGGATCTGGGCCTTGTGTGGAATTGCCTTGAGGCGATTGGCTACGAGGGCTACTACACCGTGGACCTGTTCAAGATCGCGGACGATCCGGACGGCTACGCGCGACGGAGCATGGCCGCACTGCGGCGGATTTTCCGCCGGTGAGAGTATGGGTGACCTGCGGTACGACGCCCGCACGAGTACCGTCTTCTCAGACGGCCACAGCACGGCTGAGGAGAACGTTCGGGCCGCCGAAGCATGCGGCCTGAGCTGCATCGTGCTGGCGGAGCGCTTGTCACCCGAGACGAGCCACGACGACGTCCTTCAGTGGCTCGGGCGGGCAGAAGCGCTGGACGCCCAGAGCCCCGTCAAGGTGTTGGGTGGGGTCTCGTGCACGGTCCAAGGCGTTGACGGTCGCGTGGCTGTCGACGACGCCATCGCGCGATCATCGGCTCTGGTCTACGCGTCCCTGGGTATGCGTACGCGTGGCGTGGGCGAGGACCCGCCGGCCAGCGCGCAACGCTACGCGGACAATGTGATCGCCGCCACCGAGAACGCGGCGGCCAACCCGCTGGTCGACGCCATCGCCTGCCCGTTCAACCTGGGGCGCTTCGAGGCCGCACTGACACCGGCGCAGTTCGCGCCCGGCAATCTGAGGCGAATCGCTCGGGCTATGTGTGAACACAACGCCGCGTTCGAGATAGCGAACCAGGCTCACTGGTGGTACCCGCAGATGACGGTGGCGGAGTTCACGCGCGACTACGGGCGGCTCTTGCGCATCTTCGCCGACGAAAACGTGAAATTCGTCGTTGGCAGCGGCGCCCGGTCTGCAGGCGCTGTAGGGAACCTGAGGTACTGCAGGCTTCTCATGCAGGAAGCTGGGATCGAGTTGTCACAGCTTGTCGACCTGACGCGTATGGCGCAGGTCAGGCAGGAATCGGATCGATGACGCGCGGGCAAAGTGGACCCCGGGGCGGCGCCACGTCCCTCCGGGCGCAGATCCCGTGAACGGGCGCATGTACTGGGAGGTATTGGCGTGACGCGGTTACTGCTGGTCGTTGGGCTGCTCGCCGTCGCAGCGTCAGGAGTGCTGGGGGACGCACTGTCGAACGCCCGGCAACTGATCGCCGAGGGCAAACATATCGAGGCCGAGGCGGCGCTGCACGAGGCCGCCGATAACCCGGATCTTGCGCCTGAAGCGTACTACACATGGTACCAGTCTCTGACTGGCCGTGGACAGGGCGGATTGGTGGCTGGAGTTGGGGCGATTTCTCAGCGAGATCGGGCAGACGGACGAGGCGATGACCCACTACATCCAGGCTCTCGGTATCGACCCGGCATACGGTGATGCGCACTCCGCCCTGGCTAAGGCCCTGCTGAAAACCGGGCGCGTGGCGGAAGCGGAGGCGCAGTTGCGGGAGGCCGTCCGGGCCAGCCCGACCTCGGACATGCACAGAGCCGACCTGGCGGCGCTCCTTCTCAAAACCGGCCGGACCCACGATGCACTGACCGCCGTACAACGGGGCCTGGCCGCCTCGCCGCAGAGCGCAGCCCTTCAGATGGTCCTCGGCAGCATCTACGAGCAGATGCGCGAGACATCGAAGGCTATCGGCGCATACGAGGCCGCCGCGCGTCTCAATCCCAGGGCCCCGGACGCGTTCGTGAGTCTGGGCCGGGTCCACGAAGCGAAGGACGACTTCAAGAGCGCGCTGAGAATGTACCGGCGGGCCGCCGCGCTGGCCCCCAAGGATCCCGTCCCGAACACCGCCATCGCGTGGCTGTACCTGGAAGACGTGAAAAAACCGAAGGCCGCCCTGGGTAGCGCGAAGCGCGCGGTTGCCCGAGCGCCGGAGGGATCGGCCGCACAGGCGGCCTATGGCTGGGCGCTGTACAACCTCAAGCGCGAGGCCGAGGGAGAAGAGGCGCTGCTGAGGGCCGCCGAACTGGAGCCCGTCGCGCCGCGTGCCCTCTACTACCTCGGCATCATCGCGAACGCTAGGGGAGACTCGCTGGCCGCTGTTGATTGGCTTCGCAAGGCGGTCGCGGAAGGCGCAGGCACACAGATCGGGCAGCGGGCCACCGAGCTCCTGTCGAAGCTTGAGGCGACGAGCGAGGCCACGGCGGGGGACGACGCCACCCTCAAGCCAACCGAGGAACCCGAGAAGACGACGGGGGGATGACCCTCAGGCCTCCCGCGGGCCCTGACGCGCGGCGTCCAGACGCCAATACAGCTCACGCAGTTCGCAGTACTCCTGGTAGATGACCTCGTACGGCGTCTTCCTCTGAGGCTCGAACTGCTCGTACCCGCTAGTCAGACGCAGTTGGCCGTCCTCAAGCGAGCGGCACACACCGGCTGCCATCATCGCAAGGATCGCCCCGCCCAGTGCGGCTGTCTCGACGTCGAGACAGCGCTGAAGCGGCATCCCGACCACATCGGTGATGATCTGCGCCCACAGGTCTGATCTCGCGCCGCCGCCGAACAGCCGCAGCCGGTCGATCCGGACCCCCTGGGCCTGCATCGCCTCCACGTTCGTGCGTATCTCGAAGGCTACTGCCTCCAGCAGTGCCCGTGCCATGTCTCTCGGTCCCGAATCCAGCCCCAGGCCCACGAAGGCCGCCTTGCTTCCGCTGATCCAATGGGGAGCCCCCGCTCCCGCCAAGAATGGGAAGAACCGCACGCCCATGCTCCCAGGAGGCGAGCCCGCGGCCATGTCGGTCAGATCGTTGAAGCTCAAGTGGTCCGCGCCGAAATCCCTGCCCAGATCGCGAAGCCATCGTAGCGCGCCGCCGGTGGTTGTCAGCGGGGCCTCCAGCACCCACGTGCGCTCGGCAAGGTAGGGGAAGCAGGGGATCGACAGTGCTTCGTCAAATACCGGGCGCTTGCTGAGAGCCGTGATCGCGGTGGCCGTGCCGAGCGACACGGTCGCGACGCGGTCCTCGAGCCCGGCTCCCAGAGCGGCGCATTTCTGGTCCTGCGCACCGACTGCGACCAGCACGGTGGACGGCAGGCCCAAGTCCCGGGCCGCCTCCTTGCACAGGGGACCCGCGACGGACCCGGCAGGTCTGGCCTCGCTGAGTCGGTTGAGATCAACCCGATGGGCAAGGGCCGCAGACCGGCTCCACCCGAACTCCTCGATGTCGTACAGCAGCGACGCGGCCGCCGTCGTGTAGTCGGTAACGGCTGCCCCGGTCAGCCGCGCAACCAGGAAGTCGTGGGCGTAGAGAAAATGCTGCGCGCGTTTCTCGATCTCAGGTTCCTTCTCGCGCAGCCAGAGCAGTTGGGGAAGCGTGTGCCAGGGCCCCGGGACCTTGCCGGCGAGGGCACCCCAGAAATGCGCACCCTTGGCCCTCAGCAGCTCGTGGGCGATTGGCGCGGCGCGGGTGTCAAGCCACGTGATTGCCGGGCGAAGTGGGCGAAACTCCTCATTCGTGGGCACCCACGAATGCCCCTGAGCGCTGATCCCGATGGCCTCCACACACGAGGGGTCGTCCAAGCCGTCCACGATCTGCTTGATGCAGGCGCGCGCCGCCGACCACCAGCCCTCGGCCTCTTGTTCAGCCGCGCCAGGCTCGGGGTGCGTCAGGCCGTACTCGACGTGGTGCATGCCGGCCCGTGCGCCGTCCTCGTCGAACGCCGTCGCACGGCATCCTGTCGTGCCGAGGTCAATGCTTATCACCACACGCGATGCCACTGAGGTCACCTGGCCTTTGTCTTCGCCCAGTCTGCCCGCACCGGCACAGGCCCGGTCGCGCCACGAAGCCGACCGTGGAGGTCTCGCCCTCGCTTGCGCCGAAGTGAGTAGGCAAAATCGTGAAGGAGCCTGAACGCATGCTTGCTCTTGGTATTCTATGTCTATTGTTCGCGCTCACCGTACCTGCTGCCTCCCAGCCGGTGGGAATGTTCTCGTATCCTGACACAGAGACGGCGCAGAACCACTGGGAGCCGCAGTTCGGCAGCAAACCGGTTCGGGTGGAGACGCTGGCGGACGGGGAGACGGTGGTGGCCCTCGACGCGGAGTTCGCCAAAGCCAACGATCGGGGATGCTGGGACTGGGTCGGCGATCTGGACCTGTCCGAGGCCGGACGCATCACCTTCGATATCTCCGCGGAGAATGGCGGCGTGGCGGGGAATGTGGGGATCTACTTCGGCACGCCCAACGGGTGGTACACCAAGTTCTGGTGGTGGGGCGCTCCGGACGACTGGACCCCGCGCACCTTTCGGCTTGACGGTTGGGGCACTGAGGGCGAACCCGATGGCTGGGACAAGGTGGACCGCTTCCGGTTCTCGATCTGGAGTGCGGGGGCCGGGAAGGCTACATACCGGCTGCGGAACTTCCGCATTCTGCCCCTCGACCGGGCGGAGAACTTCGTCAAGAACGGCAGCTTCGAGATACCCGGGATCGGGGTCGCGTACGGCTGGGGGAGCGGACACTGGGGAGTGGGGGACCTGCCCTGGGCCGCCGACATGGACCTCTGGCGCGAGCGCTGGTATCTAGACCACGCGGTAGCGAAGTACGGGAAGTCCAGCCTCTGCCTCGACAACCGGGAGGATGTCCCGCTGCTGAAGGCGTACTCCGTCTGGATCAAACTCCCCAGGAATCTCAAGCCCTCCGTTCTGTCGGCGTGGCTGCGATCAGACCAGGAGTCGCTGCCGGTCACCATGCAGTGCGGCGGGCGCTCCGTCAAGGTAACCGCGACCGGAGAGTGGACCCAGGCGGTCCTGCCGGCGATCCCACGGGCCGACCGAATGACCATCATCATCTCGCCCAATGCGCGCGGGAAGCTGTGGATTGACGGGGTGCAATTGCAGGCTCTGGAGAACCCCACGGTCGAGTTTCATCCGTGCGAGAGTGACGAAGGATTCGCCGCCCGTGAAGCCAAGGTAGACTGGTCGTTCCCGCAGCGGACACCGGAAGTCGCGGCGGGCCGAAGCATCTCAGGTCCCGTGGAGCCGGCCAAGGTAATTGTTGACGAGCACGGTCGCGTGCTCGTCAACGGCAAGCCGTACATCCAGCACTCCCTCGGCCTGGAGTTCGTCCGCGATCTTCCTGTGCTGAACTTCGCCGCTGCCTCAGGCTTCCGGGATGTCTGCTGTCAGATCAGGCCGTCTGTCACCACCGCGCGCCTCAAGGAGATCTTCGACCGCTGCGCGGAAGTGGGCCTGCGGATCATCCCGTGGCTCGACGGGGCCATTCCGCGAGAGCAGTTCGCCCAGCATATCAAGACCCTCAAAGATCATCCGGCGCTCCTGTGCTGGTACGTGTACGATGAACCCAGCGGCGCGCGCTTCGCCGAAGCCGATTACCGCTACAAGCTGGCGCGTGAGCTTGACCCCGACCATCCGGCGCTGATCAACTACCTGTCGAGCAAGCTTCAGGATCACACCGGCGACATCTACTCCACCGACGTCTACCCGATTCCCCATGGGACGCCCAGCGGGGCTGTCTCGGCTGTGCGGGCGATGAAGAGGTCGGCGGCCGGAAGCAACAAACCTGTGTGGATGTGGCTGCAGGGAACGGGGTACGCGTACTGGATGGACCGGGAACCGTCGCCGCGCGAGCTCTCGTGCATGATCTACGGCTCGCTCATCGAGGGCGCCCGCGGCATCTACTACTTCGCGCAGATCCCGCGCACCAAGCAGTGCTGGGATGAGATGCGAGCAGCGTGCGTGGAGATCGATGCGCTGACCCCTGCTCTGTCCAGTCTTGAGCAGGCGCCGGACGGAGAGACGTGGGTGCTTGCGGTCAACACCACGGCGACAGCCCATGACGCGACCTTCGAGTTGGAGAACGCGACCGGGATGCTGAAGGTGGAGTTCGAGGGGCGCGAAGTGAAGGCGGAGGCAGGCAGTTGGGCAGATCGGTTCGGGCCCTACGGGCGCCACGTGTACAGGCTGGCAGCTCCGTAGTCAACGCCACCGTCAACGGGAACTGAGACACGAAATAAGGCAGGCGGAGCGTAGGCTCCGCCTGCCATGCTACTGCTCTGACTGCTTGTGCCTGGCTACTTGTGGGCGGTGACGTTGCGGACCGACCACGTGTTGGCTGAGATTGTCGACTCGAGCATGGCCTTGACGTCGGCGATGACGAACTGCTTGATCTTCGA
>JALGSS010000221.1 GCA_029821745.1 Candidatus Zipacnadia bacterium | reverse complement strand
CTGTTTTATCCCTGCCGGTGGCGCCAAAGCGACAAATCCCCGTGCCGTGGCACGGTCGTTCCGTTGTCCACGCCGTGATCGGCCGTGTCCCGGTACACTTTCGGGAGAAGAGCCTGAAGAGATACGCTCGTGGCGGCCAGTCCAGGCGGCCTGCGGAACGCAGCGCGGCCTGAAACGCGACCTGAAGCGCCACAGCGATGGACTCCGCGCGCTGGCCGGCCGCCTGGCGACAAACGGCACCGCGACCGACCGCATGGCCGACCTCCAGGACCGCATCCGTCCCGCCGAGCAGCGGGCCACGCAGGTCTGCGAGGAACTCATCGCCCTGGGCCGGCAACTGGTGGACGAGAAGGAGGTCGCGAGAGTGCTGACGCTCTTCGACCCGGTATGGGACACGCTGTCGCCGCGCGAGCAGGTGCGGGCCATCCGGCGCCTCGTCCAGCACGCGGCGTAGGACGGCGAGAAGAGCACGGTTTCCGTGACCTTCCATCCGGCCGGCATCAAGCCGCTCGCCAACGAACTCGAGAAGGCAAACGCAGAATGAGAGGACTCACCAGGACCACGCCGACCTCGCCCGCCTGGCCCACGTCTCCCGGACCCGCATCACGCAGATCATAAACGTGCTGCTTCTCGCCCCGGACATCCAGGAGACTATCCTCTTCCTGCCGCGCATCGAGAGAGACCACGCCGCATCCCGGCTCCACCGAAATCACACAGGGCCAACGCCAGGACATGCGGCATCGCACAACTCCTTGACCTTGCCTCCCTGAGACGCCTCGTCCCATTACGCTCAGGCTTGTGCCGGAACGCCTATCTCGGATTAACGGCCTCGCCGACGTCATCCCGCACGCTGCGCAGTGGGATGTTCTCCTCGGCATGGTAGCCGAGTGCAACGCTCACGATGCGCGCGTTGCCCACGTCGGAAATGAACAGGCGCCGGTCGGTGTCCACCCCGACGTACGCGGGGTAGAAGAGCGGCACCTCATCGCCTCCGAGCGATCGCCGGACGGGGGCGCCGGGCTGCTGGTCGGCAACGAGCGGGATTCCATCTTCCGCACTGCCGTACTGCCCGACGCGCAGGATGAGGTTGCCCGCGGCGTCCAGGACCGCCACGCTGTAAAGGTCAGGTTCCGCCGCGAAGGAGCGGGCGAAGGTGTCAAGACAGAACCGGCTGTGCCAGCAGCAGCACCCCGCGCCGGTGATGCCGACGCCGCCGTAGAACCACTCGGCCCCGGTCATCCAGGCCAGGGCGCTGTTGCGCACCCCGCCCGACGTGTCGGCCGGCCGCTGCGGGAACTCGTTTTTCGGCAGCGGCATGGGAACAAACGGCACGTAGCGTTTCTCCGTATTTCGACTGGACGACAGGACCCGGACGTCTCCCCACCGCGCCCCTCGCGCCTTGAACTTCACCAGCGTTCCCGTTTGCCGGTTCGGGTACGGTGCGTCGTGAAGATACCGCGTGTTATCAGCCATGACGTAGATGTTGTCGTCCTTGTCGATCCCCAGTCCGTTGAAGACGCCCAGACCTGGTACGGCATCCTCGCGAATCACGCGCCCGCGGTCATCCCAGATGTGGATTTCCTGATGGCGGGCGCGCCCGGGATACAGCCGGGGTTCGTACTTCACGACGTTTACGCCCTGGCCGGCGGTGCCTTTCCATGCGGCGGGGGCTTTCCGGCCGGGGGAGACGTCGGGGTTGGTACAGGAAACGGCCAGGTGGCCCCTGGGCGACACGGCCATCCCGTATTGGTGAAACCACATCGGCCGCCGGCCCGGGATGCGCAATGCCCCGGTCGCGTGGGTCGCCGGTCCGCCGCCGAACGTCACCTGCTCGCGCTCCTCGCCATAGTCCCAGGGCACCTCGCGCCACGTCTCCAGGTCATAGCGCACCACCTCGCGGTCGGTGCGCAGATAGATGTGCCCGTCCTGGTCGAAGCAGATATCCTCCGCGCGGAACGGCATTGGCACCGGTTTGATCTGTCCGGTCTCCGGGTCGATCTCGAGCAGCGTGTGGTGCGACTTGCTGAAACTGAGGTGTTCGAGCAGGTAGAGCCGATGGTTCCTCTCGTTCACGTACAGGCGCTGAATGCCGAGGTCCGGCGGTTTCACCCGGACGACCGCCTTCGCGGCCTCCCGGCTGAATCGCCGCCGCGGGATCCATGCCGCCTGCTCTCGGACAAGAAGCGAAATGCCGGCCTGGGTGCGCTTGTTGGAACCCACTCGCTCGATCACGCCGGCGCCGAACGCTGCTATCTCGTCCCGAGAGACAATGCGGTTGCGCCCCACCATCCACAGGGCCGGTTGCTTCGCCCAGAAATCGAGTTCCACCTGGTACATGGGGCCCATCATGAACTGATTGGAGGACGGACGCGGCAACGGCAGCGGCCAGCGGTCCAACACCTTCGGGTCCTCCAACGGACCGAACCGCGTCAGCGTGGGCGGGATTCTGCGGAGGTCACCAATGGCCCACTTCCGTTCGTGGCACAGGGCGTTGCTGAGCCCCGTCACGGTCGACCACGAAGCGACATAGATATCCTGGGTGCGCGGATCGATCTGGACCTTCGCGGGCCAGGGGGTGGGGATAGTTCTGAGGTGTTTGCCCCCGGAATCGAAGACCTGGACGCGACTGTTCCCATAATCGGCCACGTACACCCGGCCCTTCGCGTCGCAGGCCACCGAGAGAGGGACGGCAAAGTGTGCGTTGTCCGTGCCGTGGCCGCGCGGGTCCATGTTGCCGGCGAAGACCGTCGGCGCCTCGTCGCTCTTGTAGGCGAGACGATACACCCCGTGCCGGCAGTACCCGCCTGCATCGTAGATGCCGAACTTCGCGATGTATCCGGTCACATAGAGTGTCTTCCCGTCCGGGCTTAAGGCCGCGCTGCACGGGCCCAGTTCGCTCTCGACGGGGGTGTATGGAAACGTGCGTCCCGGAATCATGAAACCGGTGACGGGGCCGGTGAGCGGAAGGCCGCCGGTCGTGCCATCGGTCCGCAGCCGATTCAGTCGCAGGAAGGCCAGCGCCACACGGTCGCCCTGCACCGCCATGGTCGTGGCGGCGAACCCGTCGCCGAACATCGTGCTGTCCCGCACGAGGGCGCTGTTCCCCGACGTCAGGAGCGTCGCCTGCTGGTACCCGACTTTTCGCGGCAGCGACTGCCCGGTTTGCAGGACGACCTGTTTCTGAAGCCCGATCACCCGGTCGATTTTGTCGGCCGGGAACGGGTAGATGGTGCGCACGTAGGTGCCGTCGTGATCATAGAGCCGCAGGCTGTCCACCCCGCGTCCCTCGAACACGTACACCCCCTCGGGCGTCGCGCAGATGATGGGCGGGTAGTCGCCGAGGCGCTTGTAGGCAGACCAGAACAGGATTCGCTCGAACCGGGGCTTGAGCCCCAGCGAAACCCGCACCGTGAGCGCGTCTTTATCATCGACGTAGGCGCCCTGGTCATTCTTACCGTCCCAGACGACGACCTG
The DNA here is from genome assembly GCA_029821745.1 of Candidatus Zipacnadia bacterium. Classification (GTDB taxonomy): domain Bacteria; phylum Armatimonadota; class Zipacnadia; order Zipacnadales; family JABUFB01; genus JALGSS01. Next base: position 3,537 of record JALGSS010000221.1, on the reverse strand, counting down.
CGACCTGCTGTTCTTCTGGAAGGGCGCCGGCGCCTTCGGGCCCAGAACGCCCGACGCCAGATGGCGCACGATCTTCCCGCTCGCGTCCTCGATGGCCACGGTCACGTCGCAGAGGCCCTTCGACTCGAAGGCAATCGTGACCCGGTCGCCGTGGCGCGTGACCTGCGGCTTCTGGACGAAGTCGAACACCGCCTCGCGCTTGACCTTGAACTCATCGAGGTTCTTGGCGAGCGAAGGAACGCGGATACACAGGATAGACAGGATAAGGACCCATATTCGTCCGCTTCTTCCGCTGCCCCACATCCTGCAGATCCCGTCCATCCTTGTTCCTCTTGTCCTACTTCGTCTCTCGGACATCCTTGAGGGCCACTTTCTCGTTCGCATGGTAATCAAGCCTGACGCTGACGATGCGCTGGTTGCCGAGGTCGCTGACGAAGAGGCGCCGGTCGGATTCGACCGCCAGCATCTGGCCGTGCATGAGCGCCACCTCGTCACCGCCGACGGAGCGCGGCAAGGGAGTCCGTTCCGAAGGTGTGGAGGACCCTTTCTCAGCGTCCCCGACCCCCTTATCGGAGACGAGCGGCACCCCGTCGTCCACATTGCCGTAGCGGCCGATGCGAAGGACCTCGTTGTTGTTCGTGTCAATGACCAGCACGCTGAACCGGTCAATCTCGGGCAGGAAGAGGCGGGCGAACCCGTCGATGGCCGGCCGGCACTGGGATTCGCAGTGGCATTTCAACCTTTTGCCGTCGAACCCGACGCCGCCCCGGACCCACTCGGCCTTCTCGATCCAGACGTCCCCGGCGCCGTCCACGCCGAAGGAGTCCGGATCCCGCTTGGGCCGATCCTCCAGCGGCAGGCTCATGGCCGCCTTGGTGGCCACGATCCTCGTCCGCGGCCGCATCTTGATGAGCGTACACGACATGGGGTTGAGGTACTTCTCGCCGCCCACCTTGCCGACACCGGCCACCAGCACGTAGAGGTTGTCGTCCTTATCCATCAGGACGCCGTCCATTCGGCCGGTGCTGGGCACGGCGTCCTCGTAGACGAGGCGCCCGAACGTGTCGAACACGTGGACCTCCCACGGCCGTGCGCGGCCGGGGTAGTTCACAGGGACGTAGTCCTTCAGTCCCGTGAAGGCGCGGAACTGCGTCTCGTTGCGGTCCCTGCCCTTCGTGGGGTTGGCCACGGTGACCGCCACGTGCCCCTTCGGCGACACACACATCCCGCCCAACTGACCGCTCGAGACCCCGAGAACGCCGTGGTGCGTGATCGCGCCGCGGGCCACGGTCACCCTCAATCCCTGGGAACTGATCCGGCGCTCCATCCCGTAGTCGAAGGGCGCCTCCTTCCACGTATCGGCGTCGTATCGGGCGATGCCGTCGGCGGTGCGGAGGTACGCGCGGCCCCGGCCGTCGAAGGCCATGTCCTCGGCATCGAAAGGCAGTGTAATGACCCGTACCTTGCCCGTCCGCGTGTCCACGACGGGGATGGTGTGGAATCCGGTGACGTGGATGGGGTGCGGGTCGTGGAGGTCACCGATGTAGAGGAACTTGTTCTTCGGGTTGAAGTAGATGCGCTGTTTCATGTGCCGGGCGGCGCGGTCCCAGACGACGGTTCGGCGGACCTCGGAGATGAAGTCCCACTTCTTCCTGAGCGTCCGGTCGCCGACCTCGTAGGCGACGGGACCCTTGAGGGTCATGGCGAGGAGCGTCGGCGGGTCCGTGTGGAAGTCGAGTTCGAACCGGCCGGCGTCCAGTCCCCCGCCGCCCCGCGGGAAGCCCACGGTGCCCTTCGGCAGGGGCCACGCGCCCGTCGGTTTCGGATCGTCGAAGGACGCGAACCGCCGCATGGCCGGCGTGATCGTCTTCAGGTCCTTCTCGTGGTACCAGAAGTGCACCGTGATGATGACGTACGAGAAGACGTAGATCTCGCCCGTACTGCGGTTCACGATAACCCGCGCAGGTTTGCTCACCGGGATCATCTTGAGGTGCTTCCCGTCGGGCGCGAAGACCTGAATCCGGTCGTTGTGGAAGTCGGAGACGTACACCCGTCCCTTCGCGTCGCAGTCCACGGAGGTGGGGTAGTTGAAGTGGTCGTTGTCCGTGCCTTTGCCCTTGGCTGAGAGGTTGCCCTTGAAGAGAGCCGGCGGGTCGTTGGACTCGAAGTCCATGCGCGTCACGCCGTGGGCGCAGCCCGTCCGCCACGACAGGTGGTACCGGAATCCGGTGATGTAGAGTTGCTTCCCGTCGGGGCTGAAGGCGCTGCTCTGCGGTGCGATCTCGTAGTCGCCGCTTCGCAGCCCGTGCACGCCGTGGACGTACATGGTCTGGCAGGTCTTCGGCCCGATGAGCGACACGCCGCCGGATGACCCGTCCGTGCCGAGGCGGTTCAGGCGCTGGCTGACGAGCGCCATCCGCTTGCCGTTGACGGCCATGCACGTGGCGGACGTCCCGCCGCCGCCCGTCGGCCATCGGGTGCCGTCCCACTTCACGTTGCCGGAGGTCAGGAACGTGTACTGCGGCAGGCCCCACTTCAACGGCAACTCGCGGCCGTCCTGCGGGAACGTGCGCCACAGGAGGCCCTTCATCTCGCGGATCCTGGACGCGGGCGGGGGATAGACCGTCCGCACGTAGGCGCCGTCGTGGTCGAACAGGCGGATGTGGTCGGCGTTGCCCCCGTCGTAGACGTACAGGCCCTCCAGCGCCGGCACGACCACCTGGTAATACCGCTCATACTTGGGGCTGCGCGTCCGGCGTTTCGGGCTGAAGAACAGCGTCCGCTCGAACCGCGCCCTCAACCCCAGCGACACGCGGACCGTCAGCCGATCCTTGTCGTCAACGTACGCGCCCCGGTCGTCCTTGCCGTCCCAGGCGACGGCCTGCTTCTTCGAGTGCTTCCGGAACGGCGCCGGCGCGTTCGGTCCGAGGACACCCGAGGCAAGGTGGCGGAGTATGCGGCCCTCTTCATCCTCGATGGCGACGGTCGCGTCGCAGAAGTCCTTGGTCTCGAATTCGATGGTGACGCGATCGCCCGCGCGGGCCACGGTCGGCTTCTGCGCAAACTCGAAGACCGCCTCACGCGTGACCGTGAACGCGTCGAGGTCCGAGGCTCCCAACGCCGCACCGAACGGCAAGACTGGGCAAGCGGCGAGCAGCAAGCCAACCGCCAACGCAGGCCTGAGAGACCATACCCACTCATTCATCGCCGGACGTCCTCTATGATCCATGTCAACAAACAGATGGCCGCGAAGAATGGTCTACGGGAAGCCGCAACCGCCACGTCAAGGCCTTCGCGGGGCCCGCTACGCATCCGGCAGTGGGTCGTTGCCGTCAACGTGCGTGTGTGGGCATCCGTCGCTCGGCCCCGCGTGCGATGGTTCGAGACCCGTTGGGGGTCCAAGACGGACGCGCTCGTTAAGTTTGGCTCTTCTCCGAAAAGTGTACCGGCCACATCTCTGTGGGGGCCAGTTCCCAAGCCCTTGGGATTTATCGCTTTACGGCCAACGGCACGGTGGGGTATGCTGGGTACACCGCC
>JALGSS010000220.1 GCA_029821745.1 Candidatus Zipacnadia bacterium | reverse complement strand
CGGTCGGCTCATGATGCTCTGCCGGACAGATCAGGGCTGCCAGATGCGCTCGTGGTCCGAAGATGGCGGCGTCACGTGGTCGCCTATCGAGACCACGGACATCCTCTCTCCCGTATCCCCGGCGACCTTCAAGCGCATTCCGTCGACCGGCGACCTGCTCATGGCGTGGAACGACCACACCCATATCAGTGATGAACTCAGAGGCAAGCGCACGCCCTTCACCGTCGCCATCTCCCGTGATGACGGGCTCACGTGGGAGCACACGAAGACCATTGATGACGACCCCGAGGGCTGGTACTGCTACACCGCGATGACCTTCATCGGCGAGCGCGTCCTGCTTGGGCACTGCGCGGGGAACATCCGCACGGGGGGCCTGAACCTGACGCAGATCACTGTGTTCGACGTGGACTGGCTCTATCAATGATGCGTGGAGGAGACTCACCAATGAATAACGGAGTCCTGATGATCCTTGCCATGGGGTTCGGGCTGTGCCTGTTGACGGTCGCCGGCGCGCAGGACAAGCCTTCTGTGTTTGTTGCTACGAGCGGCAGCGATGATGCCGCGGGAACGATCGACCAACCCTTCAACACCCTTGAGCGGGCGCGTGATGCGGTGCGCGAACTCAAGAGGCAAGGCAAGTGCGGCGCCGGAGCCACCGTCAATGTGCGTGGCGGGGAGTATTACCGTGACAGAACCTTCGAGTTGACCGCCGAAGACAGTGGCGCCGAGACAGGCAAGATCGTCTACTGCGCATATGAGAACGAGGATGTGCGCTTCACCGGCGGGCGAGAGATCTCCGGTTTCGCGCCGGTGATCGACGCCTCCGTGCGAGGTCGCCTCGACGAAGCCGCCCGCGGGAACGTCCTGCAAGCCGACCTGAAGACACAGGGCGTGATGGATTTCGGCAGCCCGGTCGGCCTCGGCAGCCGTCTGGAGCTGTTCTTCAACGGCAAGGCGATGACCCTCGCCCGCTATCCCAACGAGGGCTACCTGACCATCGACAAGGTCACGGCCGGCAAGAACGGCGGGCGATTCACGTACAAGGGCGACCGCCACTTGCGCTGGGAGCAGGCAGAAGACCTGTGGTTGTTCGGCTACTGGTACCACAATTGGTCTGACCAGTACCAGAAAGTCGAGTCCATCGACGCCGACAAGGCGGAGATCGTTCTGGCGAAGCCGTACCACGGCTACGGCTACCGCGTAGGCGGCCGTTGGTATGCCCAGAACCTGCTTGAGGAAATCGACCAACCCGGGGAATTCTACGTCAATCGCGACACCGGCATCCTTTACTTCTGGCCTCCCGCGCCCATTGAAGAGAGCAGCGCCGTTGTGTCCGTTCTCAAGGATACCATGGTGACAGCCCGAGACGCTTCCCACGTCGTCCTGAGCGGGTTCACCTTCGAGTGCACCCGCGGCAGCGTCGTCAGCATCAGCGGGGGAACCGGCAATCTGGTCACGCGGTGCACGATGCGCAATACCGGAGGCTCCGGGGTCGCAGTCAACGGGGGAACCAGGCACAGTGTGGATCGGTGCCACATGCATGACCTAGGCACGCGGGGCATTCAGCTCAACGGTGGCGACCGCAAGACGCTGACGCCCGCCGGACACAGCGCCACCAACAACCACATCCATCATTTCGCGCGACTGAAGACCACCTATCAGCCCGCGATTGCCCTCAATGGCGTCGGGAACCGCATGGCGCACAACCACATCCACCACTGCCCGCACATGGCTGCCGGATTCGGCGGCAATGAGCACGTGATTGAGTTCAATGACATCCATCACTCGTGCCAGGATACGGGTGACGTGGGCGCAATCTACACGGGCCGCAACTGGACCATGCGCGGCACGGTGGTCCGTCATAACTTTATCCACGAAACCGGCGGCGTCAAAGGCTGGTCCATGGGCGTATATCTCGACGACGCCTTCAGCGGCACGACCATCTACGGCAACGTGTTCTACAAGGTCCGCCGCGCGGCGTTCATCGGCGGCGGGCGGGACAACAAGGTCATCAACAACCTCTTCGTTGACTGCGACCCGGCCATCCACATCGATACGCGCGGGCTCGGCTGGGCGAAGGGATATATCGCTAAGGGCGGCGGTTGGCATATGTATCAGAAGCTGGCGGAGGTCAACTATGACAAGCCCCCGTACAGCGAACGCTATCCCGCACTTGCCCGCATTCTGGATGAAGGCCCTGCGGAGCCCCGCGGCAATGTGATCCTGCGCAACGTCATCGTTCGAGGCACGCCGTACTCCATCGCCCAAGAGGAGCACAACCGCATCGAGGACAATCTCGTGATCGAGGACCCGGGCTTCGTGGACGAGGCCGCGCTCAACTTCCAGCTTCGTGATGACTCACCGGTCTGGGAGACGGATTTCGAGCGCATCCCCTTTGAGGAGATTGGCATCGAGGCGGAGCCTGCTGACTGACGCCCAGGGCCATCGTTGCGCGTTGTGGCTCGTGTGATCGGCTCATTCATTACTCACTGTGAGGTCTGGCACCCATGTATTCCCGCCCCGGCCATCTCATCGGCGATGCGTGGTACTTCATCGAGGACGACACTGCCCATGTCTACTACTTGACCTCGCCGGATGACGCACCGCCCGAAGAACGGGGGCACCACTGGGACATCGGCCACGCGGTGAGCGATGACCTGGTGAACTGGGAGTACGTGGGACTGGCCTTGCGCAAGGGTGAGCCCGGGGCGTGGGATGACAAGCGCCTCGCCACCGGAGGGGTCATCAAGCGTGACGGCCGGTACTGGATGTCGTTCACCGGCCACCATCTGGCTGACCAGCCGAACTTCCAGCGTGTCGGGATGGCCGTCTCCGACGATCTGACCAACTGGGAGAAGACCCCGGAGAACCCGGTCACCGTGCCGGATCCCCAGTACTACGAACTCGTGTCGACGTGCCCGCGTGGTATCGTCAACTGGCGCGATCCGTTCCTTCTGGATACGGGCGACGAGGTCTTTCACTTCGTCTGTGCCCGACGGGCCGACGGCGACCGGAAGACCCGAGGGAGTGTGGGCGTCGCCAGGACCAGGGACATGCGCAACTGGGAAGTTCTCCCGCCGCCCGAGCATGACCGCATCGCCCACGAGTTCGAGGTGCCGCAGGTCTACTTCATCAACGGACGCTGGTACCTTGTCTTCTGCTCACATCCGGTGATGCTCTCCGATGAGTTCAAGGCGAGGTTCTCCGGCCAGGAGCTGCGCAAGGCCGACTACTCAATGGTCGGTGAGAGCCCGATCGGGCCCTTCCACATACACGGGACGGGCGAGATCGTCCCGATGAACTTCTCGCCACATGTCTACGCAAGCCAACTGGTCCAGTGGAAGGGCGAGTGGCTCTTGCTGGGAACTATCGTCGGGGGAGAGGCCATCTCAGACCCGATCTCCATCGAGGCGGGCGAAACCGGCCTGCATATTGTGACGTAATCGGCGCAAGCGTGCCCGGCCTCTTCAGGCCGGCCCGATATCCTGCTATAATGTCCTATACCGATCCGCTCCCCGAATTTCGTCCCTCTGACGGCACTCAGGCGCGGGAGTCTTGTCCAAATACCTATGGCGTCGGGAAGCTGAGCGCGCGACCCAGTCGCTTGCGCCGGCGGAGCCCTGCGCCTTCACTCGCATTGGAGAGACCATGCCCGACATCAAGCTCGTAGGAATCGACCTCGACGGCACGCTGCTTGTTGACCACCACGAGGTCTCTGAACGCAATCTCGCGGCGATCAAGGAAGCCACGGTGCGCGGTGTGACCGTCGCCATCGCCACCGGTCGCCCACACGTATCCGCCCAGCAGTTCGTGCAGCGCCTCGGCATCGAGGACGTGCCCATCATCTCCTTCAACGGCGCCGTGGTGCGCAAGCCCGGCGCGACGGAGTCGCTGCTCGAAGTGCCTGTGGACAGCGACCTCGCGGTCGAGATCGTCCAGTACTGCGTCGAGCGCCGCTATCACATCCAGTATTACCTGGGCGACGCGATGTACGTGACCCGGAACTCGGCTTGGGCCCAGTTATACTACTCCCGCACCGGACAGCCTCCCGTGCCCGCCGGTGACATCAGGCGCTTCAACGGCGAGAGCCCGATCAAGATCCTGATATGCGTGCCCTCCGACACAGCGCAGGACGTGCTCGACGAGGGGCGCGAGCGGTTCGGCAACGAGCTTCTCGTCACCCGCTCCATGCCCGAGTACATCGAGTTCCTCAGCGAGGACGCCGGCAAGGGGAAAGCTCTCTCCTGGCTCGCCCGGCATTTGGATATCCCCATGGAGCAGACGATGGGGATGGGGGACATGCTCAACGACCTGCAGCTCGTGGAGATGGCCGGCTTTGGCGTCGCGATGCCCCACGCTCAGGAGCTCGTGAAGGCTGCTGCGCAGTATGTGGCCGAGAGCGGGCCGGAAGGTGTCGGCGAGGCCATAGAGAAATTCGTACTTAGCTGATGGCCGCCGATTCGGCAACCGATGCATCAACCGATAGCGAAGGATGAGACACCGATGCGACGGCACAGCACGCCGCTCATCGTCACGGTTGTTTGCTTTCTGTCGGCGCTTCCCACGCTGGCCCTCGACAATGCCCAGTTCCGGCAGTTGATCGTGCTGGACGATGAGTACGTCGCGGACGTGCTTGTCGACCGGGCCGACTGGCTGCCCGACGCCCGCGGTCTCGTTCTCGGGGGCTGGGAGAACTGGCCGGACAAGCCCGCCATCGTCATCGCCCCGGACGAGGGCCAGGCGGTCAAGCTCGACCGCCCCGCGACTGCGCATTTCGCACTGTCGCCCTCCGGGCGGGAGATCGCCTACTGGGTCGCCACCGGGGGCGTCTGGACCCAGCTCGCGGTGGTGCCCCTGCATGGGGGCCGGGCGAGATACATCGGGGAGCCCAGGCGGGTCAACTCAGCCATGCACCTTGCGTGGCCGAGCGCGTACACCCTCTGCACACTGATCCAGGATCAGGAGACCAGCGTCGCGTACGCCATCAACGCGGCGACCGGCGCGGCGCGACCTCTCGTCCAGGTGGAGGGCGGGCAATGGGCCCGGCTGCGCGCCTGGAGCGGGTGGGATCCCATCGCCGTCTGGGTTGGCGAGGACAAGAAGTGCTTCCGCCTGTCCGCGATGGGCCGCAGCGAGGAGATCAGCGCTGATTTTGACTATGACCGGGCCCGCCCCGATGTCACTGCGTTCTCCTACTTCGACCAGGACGGTGGGCTCTGGATGGGCGGGATGAAGGACAGCGCTCCGGTGAAGCTCACCGACGATGCCGGAGCCGCCTGTTGGGCTCCTGACGGCAGCATGTTGCTGTACGCTCAGAGGAATGCCCTCACTTGCGTGTGGCCGCCCACTCGGACCAAGCGGCAGGTCATGGGAAGCTCCCTGGACCGCGCGGGCCTGGAGGCCACCGCCCCCTTGGGGATGAGCTGGTCGCCCGATGGCGGCACTGTGGCCCACTGGCGTCAGAGCGGGGCCCGTGGACAGGTGCGCCGCGCCCGCCTGGGGCTGCAGGAGATCGTGATCCGGATCCGCTACGACGGGAAGACGCAGGCCCGCGTCGGGCAATTCATCTGGGTGGCCAAGAAACTCCACTTCGACGCGGCAGGCCGGGTCAAGGAGCCCGTTTGGGGGACCCTCAAGGGACAGTTCGCCGTCCGCAAGCTCCTGCCGGGGGTCGATGAGACCATTGTCGAGGCCGTGAACGTGGGCGTCCAGCCGGGCACCCTCGAGCGGATCGCCGGACGCACCGAGCCCGCCGTGGCTGATGTCCGCGCCGGCGGATTGGCTGAGTTCAGCCTGAAACCGATCCCCGGTCTGTACGCGTGGCTTCAGGACACCCAGTCGGCAGGCGAACTCATCGGCGTGGAAGTGCGCCGAGTCCCGCTCGGATCGCAACCCTGAGGACAAAGCGCGACCGTTCGCTACAACCTGCTGCCGGAAGCAAAGCGGGGAGCCATCAGGCTCCCCGCTTCCGTTGGTGGGCCGCACGCCGGTAGCCTACTCCGCCAGCGTGACCGTTAGTGTGCTCTCCTTGTCGCCGGCCCTCACCGTGATGGTGTGCTTGCCGGCAGCGAGGCTGGACGTGTCCCAGGTATGCACGTGCACCTGCCCGTTCGCGGGCTCGCAGGAGACCGTGGGGTAGCATCGCAGGAGGGTCTTGCACTCCGGTCGGTTGTCGCCGATCACGACCGACTTCCGGGGCGGCAGGTTGTCATCGCGCAGATAGCCTTCCCCGTCGAACAGCATCAGGCCCATCGCCAGGTAGTCCTCGTTGTTCTCGGGCGGGTTGGCTCCCGTGCCGTCAGTCGGCGTCCCGGCGGTCAGCATGAACCACGGCTTCGCTTCCCGCAGCCACAGCTCCCGGGGGATGCGGTAGAGCATCTGCTCCCACTTGAGCACGTCCCGGTCCGCGGGCAAGGCGCCGATGAACTCATCGTTGGCATACAGGTGGTTCTTGAATCCGTAGCTCTTGCCCTGGAGACCGCTGGCTTCGAAGACCGCCGCCACAAACCCCTCGGGGTTCCACGTGGTCGGGTTCCCGTCGACCAGCAGTTTTGCCTCGAGACCCTCCGGGCCCTCGATGATCGCACCGATGGGCACCAGCCCCCGCTCGACGGTCTGTCCGTCCTGCGGCGTGTGGATGGTGACCGTGGCCTTCACCTCGCCGGGCTGCTTGAGGCGGTGGTGCTGCCAGGTCGCGGTGGTCTCGTAGATGTGGAAGTCCAGGAGCCGGGCACCGGGCGAAGACAGCGCCGTAATCCGCGCCTCGGGCAGGTCGAACACGGTTCGCGTCAGCTCCTCAGAGAGGGGCACGAAAGCCGTCGCCGGCTCCTGGGCCTCGGGGAGCGAGATTAGCGCGTAGTTTGTATCCGCATCGCCGAGGAGGAAGCGCGGCCCTTGGCCCTCATACCGGAACTGCAGGCAGGCGGCGCCCTGCAGCGGCTCACTCAACGGCGTGGCCCACTTCGCGGCCAGGTCAATCGGACCCGCCACCTGGGAGACGGGCCTGAAAGGCTTCGC
>JALGSS010000219.1 GCA_029821745.1 Candidatus Zipacnadia bacterium | reverse complement strand
GCGAATAGTGTCGCAGGAACAGTGTTGCTGGGCGGACGCGCCCGGGGAGGATCCCGGGAGCCGATGTGTGTAATCGACTGATCGCCGGCCAACTCATTGGGCATCGTTCGCGTGGCGTACAACCGACGCCGGCCGAGGCCGAGTGCCGAACTTATCTGAGAAGGGGGCACACCCATGATCTGGGACCCGTATCACGAGTGTATGGACGTGGAGCAGCGCCGCGTGCTGCAGGGCCGTCGCCTACGGGAGACCGTAGCCCGGCTGAAGGCGAACGTACCGTTCTACCGTGAGCGCTTTGATGGCATCGGCGTCAATGCCGAGGACATCACATCAATCGATGACCTGGCGCAATTCCCGTTCACGGTGAAGGAAGACCTGCGAGACAACTACCCATTCGGCCTGTTCGCCGCACCCCTCGACGAGGTGGTGCGAGTTCACGCTTCATCAGGCACGACCGGCAAGTCGACGGTGGTAGGGTATACCGAGCAAGACGTTGACCTGTGGTCTGAGGTCATGGCTCGGTCCATCGGGTGCGCGGGCTCCACTACGGTGGCGAGCGGCTTGGCTGCACGGTCATCCCAATGTCTTCGGGCAATACCGAGCGCCAGTTGATGATGATGCGCGATCTGGGCAGCACCATCCTGGCGTGCACGCCCTCGTACGCCCTGACCCTTGCCGACGCGGCCGATGATCTTGGCTACTCCCCCGACGACCTGAAGCTCAAGAGTGGCATCTTCGGCGCCGAGCCCTGGAGTGAAGGGTCCCGGCGGGCCGTCGAGGAGAAGCTCGGCATCTCCGCCCACGACATCTACGGTCTCAGCGAAATCATCGGTCCGGGCGTCGCGAACGAGTGCGAGGTCAAGGGAGCCCTGCACATCTTCGACGACCATTTCGTGGCCGAGATCATCGACCCGGACAGCGGCGAGCCAGTCGCGGATGGTCAGCCCGGCGAGCTTGTCATCACCTGCATCACGAAGACCTGCCTCCCGCTGATCCGCTACCGCACTCGCGACATCAGCTCACTGGACCGCGCCGTCTGTGCCTGCGGCCGCACGCATCCGCGCATCGGGCGCCTCGCCGGTCGCACCGATGACATGCTTATCATCCGGGGGGTGAACGTGTTCCCGTCGCAAATCGAGCACGCTCTGCTGGAGATCGAGGAAGCCACACCTCATTACCAACTCGTGATCACACGCAGGGATCGGTTGGACGTCCTCGAGGTCCGCGTCGAGGTGTCCGAGGAGATCTTCTCCGACACCGTGCGACGGCTGGAAGATGTGAGTGAGAAGATCGCCCACGCCATCCGCACCACCCTCAACCTGAGTGCCGAAGTCAAGCTGGTCGAGCCCAAAACTATCGAGCGCAGCGAAGGCAAAGCCAAGCGCGTCCTCGATCTGCGCGAGGAGGTCTAAGCCAATGACTGACCGCCTTACGAAGCAAATATCCGTGTTCCTCGAGAACAAGTCGGGAAGGCTGGCGGAGGTTTGCCAGACGCTCGGCACCAACGGCGTCAACATCCGGGCGCTGTGCATCGCCGACACGTCGGACTTTGGCATCCTGCGCATGATCGTGGACACTCCCGAGGTAGCTACCCAGTGCCTCCGCGACGCCGGCTTCTCCGTCGGCGAGACGAACGTGCTTGCCGTGGAAATCCCCGACGTCCCCGGCGGCCTCGGTGGCGTCATCAGCCTGCTGGAGGATGTCAACGTCGAGTATATGTATGCCTTTTTCACCACGGTCGAGGGCAATGCGGTTGTCGTCTTCCGAATGGCCGACGAGGAGATTCAGCAGGTCATCGGCACACTCACCAGCAACAACGTGCACATCCTCCCCGCCGAGGATGTGTATGCGCTATAGGGCTCGGCGCCCAATCGCGAGCCCCTTGGCCTTGGACCGGTGCCGGCATAGCGCGACTTACAGCCGAATGTAGCACCTGGTGCAGCGCTGCGTGATTCCATAAGAGGGAGTGTCTCCGGAATGCGAAGCATCAAGACGATCGGTCTGTACACACGAATGTCGGTAGGTCTGTTCATCGCCGTCGCCTTGCTGTGCCTATTGGTCTCCGGGTGTCCCCCCAAGCCCCAGTCCGTCGACCCGCAACTCGGCAGCCCCCAGGCGGACAGACCGGAAGCAGACACGACCGAGCCGGGCGAGGAACTCGCCAAGGAAGCTGCCCTCGAAGGGCATGACGGCTGGGTTGCCAAGGTCGTCGAGAACAGCGACGACTGGACTACCGCAGTGGTCTGGACCGGCCCGCCCGAGAGCGAGTGGGTGTGGTCGGTGCGACTGCAGTGGAACCCCGAAAGCGGGAGCTATGATTCCGTTGAAGTAACGGAAGTGGCTGAGGAAGCCGGCTACGCCGAAGACGACGCTGCCGGGGACGAAGGGCATGACGACACAGAAGACGACGACAGCGGCCACAAGGGTCACGACGACGCGGACGACGACAGCGGCCACGAGGGTGACGACCACGCGGAAGAGTAGCGACACACACCGCAATCCGTTCCATGAAAGGAGCCCGGACACGCGTGTCCGGGCTCTCTTTGTGCCGACGTCTCTACGGGTCTCACAGCGGTGCATCCAGCGCCTACGGTTGTGTTGACAAACCAATAGCGCATGGCCGTGGGGTGTCACGATGTGTGTGACGGGGCCCCACGGAGCCTCTGAGACGCCTTGCACGGGGCCCCGTCGCACACGACTCGACACCCCGTGCCCATCAGCGCCCTTATTCAACACGACCCTACTTGCGCAGCCACACACTCCACGCGTCACGGACAACCGGGCGGTCGTCCAGCTTCGTGCTCAGGGTCAGCTCGCCCCGGTCCCGGCGCAGCTCCAGCAGGTCAAAGTCCGACACCCACGCCCGAACATCGTCTTCCGAGAAGAAATGGTGCAAAATGCCCGTCTCGGGTCCCTCAGCGAGGATGAAAGAGTCCGGCTCCACCTCTTCTCCGCTCCCATAGCGCCAGTCCCACGTGTTCAGCACCGTCAGATAGAACTCCCCGCCGGGCTTCAGGACCCGGTGAATCTCGTCCATCGCATCCTGCAGCAGCGCCCGAGGATTGTGGTTGAGGACATTGGTGGCGATGCCCGCGTCGAAGCTATCATCCCCGAAGGGACACGCGGTCATGGCCGCGCGCACCAGCCGCCCCGGAAGCTCGGCCTCACGCATGTACCCGGCGCAGACCCCAAGGCCATTCTCGGCGACATCCGAGCCATAGACCTCGAACCCGGCCACCTGCAGGTAGGCCATATGCCTGCCCGCACCGCAGCCGAGGTCGTAGATCGCCCGGCGGCCCTCATCCCTCCAGCGAGGCACCGTTTCAGCCACGCCCGGGTCGGGCTCGGTCCAGTGGAACCGCGGGTCCGTGAACAAGTCGTTCCAGGATCGCGTGCTATTGCCCAAACTCAAGCTCCCTTCGCATCATGCCTTCCAGCGGCCCATCACCCGCTGAGCTCGCACAGCACGTACGGCCCTTCGGGAATGACCGCGATGGTCGCGTCCGGGCCGTGCTTGGCGAGAGCCTGCGCGACCCCGGCTTCGATGCTCTCAATGGGCTCCACGAACAATGCGCGCTGAGTGTCGGCGTCGAGCCCGGTGCAGTAGTTGAGCACCTCGCAGCGCCGCAGGACCTTCTCCAGCACGTGCAGTTGCCACTGGTCGATGCGGTGCGTGTTGTCCGCCAGGGCCTGCTGCATGTACGCGTGGGGATCGTCGACCTGCATCATCATCTCCGTGAACTCCGGCCCGCCGATGCCCTCGGCATTCTCCTGGGCGATGATGATGGTGCCGCCGTCCTTGACGATGGGCGCGGCGCCAACCATTCCCTTTGCTCCCTGGTAGAAGGTGAGGTCCAGCGGGTGCCCGGCAGCGGAGGTCACGACGATGTCCACGGGCTCGTCGATGATAACGCGGGTCTGCTGGGCAGCGCGCTCGACGGCCGCCAGGTGAGCCGCCCGCATCTCCCCGGCGAAGATCCCGGTGACATTGCGCGACTCGTCGAGGGTCGCGTTGACGATCATGTCCGCGCCGCCTGCCATATCCGCCACTTCCAGCGCCTCCTCGTGGACATGGTTACCGGTCAGGTTGCCCTGCCTGGCCTCGTCGGGCTCCAGCATCTGCGGGCTATGCCAGTGCATGATGGTCTCCGCGGCGCACAGGCCGGGACAGATCGCCTTGCGGCCGCCGGAGTATCCAGCCATCAGGTGCGGCTCAACCAAACCGGTGAGAATCTTGAGGTCTGCGTCGACGTAGCGCCGGTCGACCCACGCATCAATGCCCAGGGTTGTCGTCCCCAGCAAAACATGGGCAGCCTGGTCGCGCGCTTCATGATTCTCCACACGCGCTCCGCGATTGATGGCGTCCTCGATACCCATGTCCCGGAGCTCGGCTTCGGTATTGCCCCGATGCAGCCCGGTCGCCACGAGCACCAGGACATCTTCCGCACGCATTCCCGCCTGCTCAAGGGCGTCGAGGATCGGCGGCAACAGCGCGCCGTTCGGCACCGGCCGGGTGATGTCCGAGACGACGATGCAGGCGCCCTGCCGGTCTCGCGCGAGGCCCGTGAGCGGCGCGCACTCGATAGGCTGGGCCAACGCAGCCCGGGTCGCCGCCAGGGGATCATCCACAACGGGCAACGTATTCATCCGCAGCACGTGGACGACATTCTTGTCAGGTAGCGCGACGCTCAGGCCACGAGTTCCGTAGCGCAGATCAACGTGCATGGGTCTACTCCGGTGCGTGCAAGATTTGAGGCTCTCTCGGTGTCGAGTGTAGCCGCGCCGACGCGGGCGGTCAACACGGGCTCGGACCGATGAAACTCCCCGCCGCCGGGGAGTGTTCCTTGTGATACCATAGGGCCACTCCCGAGACCCACCTGACGAAAGCTGGTGAGCCGATGACAGGCCGACCGCCCACATACGCGTTTCTCATTGCGGCGCTGGCCGTGGCGGCGTTGTGTGTTGCCGGGTGCGGAAAGCCCGCGGAGGAGTCCGCCTCCGGGCCCGCCGGTGATCCGGTCCCCCCGCCTACGTCGGACCTCCCCATGCCCCAGCCCGCGGAGGATGACGCGGAGGCCCCCGCGCCGAGCGTGCCGGACATCTCAGCGACGGACATACCTCACAGGGTCGAGGAAGCCCTGCGGAAGCTGCCTGAGAAGGACCGGGCCGCTGCACGCGACCAGATCATTGAGACCGCGATGGCGAGCGTGCCCATTCCACCCGGGCCGCTCAATGACACGAAGTACCTGGCGATCACCACCAAGCTGTCCATGGTGTCGATGCTGCTCCCCGAAAACGAGCGAACGGCCAAGCGCCTCGACGGGATCCTCGAGAAGATCCTCAGGGGGACAGACGTGACCACGGCCGAGTTTGAGGAGTACACCGCACAGATCGCCAAGGACCCCGACCGCGCAGCGCGACTGGGGCAGGCGATGGAGCAACTCAAGGATTCCGGCTGGGCGCGCAGGGAGCCCGTCTCGGGAAGCGGGGACCAAGAGTGAGGCAGCTACGAGCAGACACGATCATGAGGCAAGTGTGGTGGATTCTCGCGGCAATCGGGGTCGTCGCCCTGGCGCTCTGCACGGGCTGCGCGAAACGGGCCGCCCTCCGCGAACGACCGGCCAAGACGGCGCCGGTGGAACACACGGTGGTGGAGCCTCCCCCAGCACAGGAGCCACCCGCGCCGCCGGAGCCGGCGGAGCCAACCCAGTTGCCGCTTCTCAATGACCCCGCACCGCCGCCTACCGACCCGCCGGCGGAGCCTGATGATGCCCCGCCTGCAAGGGCCCCGGTTGAGCCGCCCAAGCCGACGCCGGACAAGCCCGCCGCCGAACCGACTGCCGCCGAGAAGGATGTTTGGGCCATTCCGGCGGGGCCGCTGGATGATGACAAGTACGTGGCTATCGCGGTGAAGATTGCGGCCGTCGTCGGAGGCATCCCCGAGGCCCAGCGGAATGCGGACGCCAAGCGGCTCGTGGTCAAGCGGGTCCTCAAGGAGGCCAACCTGACGGAGGACGAGTTCCAGGCCTACACGGAGCAGATCGCCGCCGACGCTGCACGCCGGGACCGCGTCACGGGTGCTGTTGAGAAGCTGCTGAAGCAACGCCAGAAGACGCGTTACCGGGGCGAGGTCAGCACCGAGGGCCCGCGCTGATCCGTCACCCCTCGATCTCGACGCGCCGGCCCTCACGCGACGACTGGTACGCGGCCGTCACCGTCGCGACCGCTAGCCGTGCCTCCTCGATCTTCACCTCGGGTTCCTTGTCTTCGAGGATGCAGTCGACGAACTCGGTGACAAGCTCGCGGATTGCCCAACGCGCCACCCCCGGCGCGTTGCGGACCTTCTCGGGCCAGAAATCTGGCCCGTGGAACACAATTAGAGGCATCTCATCCTCGGGGTCGTCCCGCACGAGCAGCGATCCGTTCGTGCCCACGAACCGGCGCTCTTCACTCCAGCGATCACCCGTCGCCGAGTACGTGATCACGATGGAGCACAGCACGTTGTTGTCCATCTCCAGGGCGACCACGCTGGTGTCGTCGGCCTTGTTCTCGGGCTCGACGATGAGGCGCTTGCCCGTCATCGTTACCGCCCGCGCCGGACCGAAGAGATGCTGAAGCACGTAGACCGCGTGGTAGCCGGTGTCGAACATGGCCCCGCCGCCGGCCTTCTCCCAATCGCCCTTCCAGTTGTCGGGATCGTTCATGCGCCCGAACTCGTTGCCGATGACCGTCACGGCGCCCATGAACGGTTTCCCGATCTCCCCCGCATCCATGAGCTCTTTCGCCTTCACGTGGGCCGGAAACTTGCGCATGCACAGCGCACAGTGCAGGTGCCGGCCGGTCTCCTCCGACACGCGGATCATCGCGTCGCATTCGTCCACGGTCATCGCCATGGGCTTCTCGAGGATCACGTGCTTGCCCGCCTGCATGGCGTCGATGGCCTGCTGGGCATGCAGGTAATGCGGCGTGCAAATATCGACGACGTCGATGCTCTCGTCGGCAAGCAACTCGTGGTAGTCCTCAGCCGCCTGCTTGATGATCCCATACTCGCCGGTGATCCGCTCCCGCGCCTCCGGCGAGGGGTCGGCGACATGCACGTCCGCCACCTGGGGATGGCGCACAAATGCGTCCAGATGCGGGGTCGTGATTGCCCCCGCGCCGATAAGGCCGATGCGCAAAGCCACTGCAATCGCCTCCGAGCAGACACCGGGAGCCGGCCCGATGTGGATATATTGAGAGGGTCCGCGGGGCCCCGCCGATTGTGCGGCATCGGCACCCCACGGCTATGCTCACAAGTCGACGATGAACTCCGCCGACCGAATCTCGCCGATGGGCTCATTGCGGCAGTTCGTGACCGCCGGGGAGAAGTGCCGTGCCAGCGCAGCGCGCACGGTATCGTCCACCATCCCGAGCTGCTCCAGCACTCGCAGGACCACTGAGGACTGCCCCCGGGAGCTGCCGTCGGTGGTGCGCACAGCGACGCCGATGCCGATGTCGGTGAGCCCCAGCACAAACAGCCCCTCCGCGCCGCCTTTGGCGACGACGCGGCCCTGGTAGGC
>JALGSS010000218.1 GCA_029821745.1 Candidatus Zipacnadia bacterium | reverse complement strand
CCGGAGACGCCCGTCACGCAGATGAACCGGGAGAGAGGAAAGCTCACGTCGATGTCGCGCAGGTTGTTATGTCGTGCGCCACGGACGGTCAGATACTTCCCGTTCCCGTTGCGTCGCGTGTCGGGCGATGGAATCGAGCGCTTCCCGGACAGGTACTTGCCGGTCAGGGACTTGGAGTTTCGCTTGACCGCTGACGGCGTTCCGAAGGCGACGATCTCGCCGCCCTTCTCGCCTGCTCCCGGGCCGAAGTCAACAATGTAATCCGCCGACAGTATCGTTTGCTCATCATGCTCGACGACCACGATGGTGTTGTCCAGGTCCCGCAGGTGAAGCAGCGTGTCCAGCAGTCGTCCCTGGTCGCGGTGATGCAGCCCGATGCTCGGCTCATCCAGCACGTACAGGCAGTCCACGAGGCCGCTGCCGACTTGACTCGCCAGGCGGATGCGCTGGGCTTCGCCGCCTGAGAGTGTCGGCGCGGAACGGTCGAGGGTTAGATAGTGCAACCCGACATGGTTGAGGAAGGACAGCCGGTCGCGGATTTCTTTCAGCGCGTCCTCCGCGATCGTCTGCTCCGTCCTGTCCAGCTCCAGGGACTCGAAGAACGCCGCGGTGTCCTCGACGGTCTGCTCGCACAGGTCTGAGATGGACAGGCCGCCGATGGTTGTCGCCAGACTCTCGGGCTTCAGGCGCTTGCCCCGGCACGTCGGGCACAGTCCGGTGCGCATGACCGCCTCATACTTCTCTCGCAGCGTTCGCGCGCGGACCCGATTCTGGCGGTGCATGAGCGCCGGAACGATCCCGTCCCATGTATCCGCGTGCTTCCACTCCCACCCGTGTCGCGGGTGCTTGAAGTAAAACTCGATCAGCTTCCCGCGGGACCCGTAGAGCAGGACATCTTGCTGCTCCTCGTTCAGGTCCTGCCACGGCGTATCGAGGGTGAACCTGTAGCGCTTCGCCACGCCCTCATACCAGTGGCGGCGCTGGGGGTTGCTCAGCGAGGGCAGCAGGGGAATTGCGCCCTTCAGCAGCGACTTTTCCGGGTGCTCCACGAGGAGTTCCGGCGCGAGGGTCCGGGTCGATCCCAGCCCTTGGCATTCGGGGCACATCCCCTGAGGGCTGTTGAATGAGAATGATGCATGGGTGGGCTCGGCGAAGCTTAGGTCACACTTCAGGCAGGCGAACTTAGTGCTCAAGAGGATGTCGTCTTCGCCCTCGCGGGCAATGATTACATCGCCCTCGGAGACTTCGAGGGCCGTGTCGATGGCCTCCGCAACGCGGGCCCGCATGTCGCCCCGCAGGCGAATGCGGTCCACGACCATCTCAACACTGTGCTTCCGACGGCGGTCGAGAGAGGGCGGGCTTGCCACGTCGTACAACTCGCCGTCGATCCGCACCCGGGCGTAGCCCCGCTTGCGCATGTCGTCGAGCAGGTCGCGGAACTCGCCGCGCCGGTCACGTACAACCGGGGCGAGGACCACGAGCATACTGTCCCTGGGCAGCGCGACCACGCGCTCGACGATGGCGTCCCGGGTCTGGGCGCCGATCTCGTCCCCGCAATGGGGACAGTGAGGCCGGCCGATGGCCGCGTACAGAACCCGCAGATGGTCGTAAATCTCCGTGACCGTGGCGACGGTGGACCGAGGGTTATGCCCACGGGCGGCCTGGTTGATCGCAATCGCCGGGGCAAGGCCCTCCAGCCGGTCTACTTTCGGCCGGGGCAACTGCTGCAAGAACTGCCTCGCGTACGTGGACAGGGACTCCAGGTACAGGCGCTGGCCCTCGGCAAACAGAGTATCGAAGGCGAGGGTCGACTTGCCCGATCCGCTCACGCCGGTGAACACGATCAGCGCGTTCTTAGGCAGGTCGAGGTCGACATCATTCAGGTTGTGTTCGCGGGCTCCGCGAATGGTGATTTCGTCACGCATCAGGCGTCGGCTCAGTCCTGGGTGGTGCGATGCAGTGGGAGTTGAGGTACATGGATTCTATTCGAACAAATATTCTAAGTCAAGGGCATATCTGACGGTCGGCGAAGCTTCGGGGGGCGTCCCGCGCCGGGTCGTGGGGCACGGCTCTCCCTGCGGTAGACGAGGCACAGGCGCTTGAGTTCACCCGTCGAGGCAGACAAAGGGCGGGAGACCCTTAAGGCCTCCCGCCCATACTAATGTCTCTCGATACGCTGCCGTTACTTGCTCGATACCCACGCCACGAACTCGTCGTAGCTCTCGCAGAATCCGGTGAGGGTCTTGACGACCGGCAGGTAGTCGTCGAACTCGTCCACGGTCATGCCGTCGGGCTCATACGCCTGGCGGAACAGCTTGGACTTGTACAGCTTGTCCAGGTAGCCGTCGGGGATCGGCGCCCACATGCCGTTGGGGTCGATGTCGATCGGCTTCTCGTCGAACTCTTCCTGGCGGTTCGGGAACACGGTGAGCCACAGCGGGACCTCGGGCTCACTGTGGACCGAGCGCAGGATGTTCCACGGGCCACGGCCGGATGCCGGAAGCGGGCGGGACTTGGTGAAGCCCAGGCCGCCGCGCTCGGGCGTGAAGCTCAGCAGCTTGTATTCGCGCTGCCGGATGGCGGTGGTGCACCACTTCTTGACCTCTTCCCAGTCCTCCATGTACTCGGCAAGCTCTTCGCCGACCGGGTCATCGAGGCGGCCGTCCATCTGCGTGCGGTAACTCACCTTGGTGGTGCTGTTCTTCTCGATCGCGCCGGCGAAAGCGATCTGCTGCGGCAGGGAGAAGTTGACCGTCACGTTGACGCCCATCGCGTTGCTGGTGCAGGAACCCGCGAGCTCGATGCCGGCCTTGGTGCCCGGAACCTTGAACACGCAGTTCGGGACGCCGCCGAGCTCGTTCTCGAGCCGGCCCCAGACCCACTGGGCTTCCTTGAACATCTGGTCCGCATCGGTGGCGTTCTTCGGGCTGAGCTGCAAGCTGACATAGCCCATGTCGCCGTCGGTGAGCTCCCAGATCGGGCGCAGCAGCTTGGCGTTCGTCACAACGACCTGGATCGTCATCGCGTAGGCAAGATCCACCGGGCCGAAGTTCGGGTTGTCCGCCTGGAGCTTGTCGCGGACGGGCGTCCAGTACCCGGGATCTTCCTCGCGGGCGACATTCACGAGAACCGGATTGGTGGTGACCATCGCAGCGCCGCGGCGCATGGCATCGCGCAGGTGGGAGGCGTAGTCATTGCCCCAGTAAGTGTTGCAGTCGCCGAACAGGCTCATGCGGGTGAGCTTGAGCAGGTTGCTGCTCTGGATCGAGGCGATGTGGGCCTCGGCCTCCGTGGCGAGGTCGCCGCGGCCCCACTCGCGCAGCAGGGCGAGACTCTGCTTGCTCTCGCCGACCAGAATGTCCTCGTTGGCGCGAGTGCAGGCGCCCTCGCCCGCGACCGGTCCGCTGCAGCCAAGATTCCAGTCCACGAGACCCGACTGCAGGTCGATGGCGCTTTCCTTGATTGCTTCGGCGATCGCGGCCTGTCGCTCTTCCGACGCGCCACCGTACTCCGACTTGAGTTCGGACTGCCACGCGTTGAGTTCAGTGGAGAGCTTATCGACAGGCGTGCAGAACATGAATTTCTGCAGCACGTTCAGGATTTCGTCCGTCATCAAACCTCGCTCCTCATTCAGAAACGTTTAGGGATGTTTGTCGATGCTCGTCTGAGGGGGATTCAGCGCCCCGGCACACGAGGGTGGAGTATAGCACAATCGATGGGGGCAAGCCACCCCGACTCGAGGCGTTTTCCGACCTCTCAATGCCCGTTCCGGCGTCCTGGCAGGTGAACCCGTGCCGCGTGGCGAAACACCGCGCAGGAGGCTTGGCGCGATGCCCGCTCTCACGTGCACACCGGCTGTCGAGAGATGCCTTGACGGTTCGCGGCTGACACTGCCGCGGGGCTGCCGTGAAGTCTTCGGTGACACCGCCGCGGTCACCGCCGATCTCGTCGGCTGCGTACTCGTCACGCCACCTGCCCTTTGGGATGAGTTGCTGCCGAGCCTGCGCGAGCAAAGCCAGGTCAGCCACCACGCCGAGCAACTCTTCCGGTTCCTGTCGGCCAGCGAGGCGTCCGTTCCTGTAGATGAACGTGGGCGCATCGTGATTCCCCGGCTGCATCTGGAGTGGGCGGGAATCTCGCCCGACAAGGCCGTCGTCGTCGTCGCTCTCGGTCGCATGGCCGAGATCTGGGAGCCGCGACGCCTCAGCATGCACCTGACCCTCGCGCGGCGCAAGTTGCGCGATCTGGACAGCCACCTGTTTCGCGAGCAGCTCAATCTCCTCGAAGCGTAGGTTATGCCCATGGCCACCACTGCGCGTTTCCTCCATGATCCATCCCTGCAGGATGCCGCCAATGCCGCCGGCGACAACTACTGGTGCGCGTATGTGCCCGAGATCGCGGACCAGATGGGTCTTGCCGTCGAATCGCTGGCGAGGGAGGAGTTGTGCGCTCTCGAGGGCGTGCGCGTGCTCATCCTGCCGGACCTGCCCGCCGATTACCTGACCGACGCGGAGCGCTCAGCGATTCGGGGCTGGGTCCACGCGGGCGGCGTGCTTGTGGGCTTCGCGACGTGCGGTCTGGATGACTTGTTCGGTGTGGAGCCGGTGGGGGAGATCCAGCAGACGGGTGATCCGTGGACCTATACCGCGACGCTGCGCCTGACTGATGCTGAGCTTGCGCGACCGCTTTACAACGAGGCCACCGAAGACGCGCCATTGCTCATCTTCTCCCCGGTCCGGCGAATCATGGGCGGCGGACGAGAACTGGCGCGCTTGCTGAGCATCGACGGCCAGGACCTCGGCGGCCCAGCCATCAGCCTGAATGAGGTCGGCCAGGGCCGCGCTTGCTACTTCGCCTTCGACTTGTGCCAGACGCTATGGGCGCTGCACCAAGGCCGTCCCGTGACCACCGATCGCGACGGCGACGGGTACTACCGCATGGGCGACGCGATCATCATCCAGCCCTTCCGCCGTGATGTGCCCTATGCGGATCTGCTGCTGTTCTTGTTGCGTAATGTGGTGGCCCTGGCCGGCGAGGCGTTCATTGCCCCGCTGCCGCCGACTGAGGATGGCTGCGTTCCGGACGCCCTCTTCTTCTGGGGCGGGGATGATGAGGCCGCCGAAGGCACCCAGATCCCCGCATCGGACTGGATGCGCGAGCAGGAGCTGCCGTACCATATCAACATCATGCCTCACCCCGACGGCAGCTTCGGTCTGACCCGCGAGGAGTTCGCCCGCATCAAGGCCAACGGGCATGATACGTCGCTGCACTTCAATATGATCGAGGGCTTCGAGCACCCGCATGCCTTCGGGCCCGAGGATGTCCGCCGGCAGCTTGAGTGGTACCAGGAGACCTTCGGCGAGACACCTGTCTGTACCGTGTTTCATTGGTGCCGCTGGCAAGGCTGGTCGGAGCCCGCTGAGTGGATGTCTGAAGGCGGCATCCAGGCGGACAACAGCCGAATCCACTCCGGCTCGCCGCCGCTCAACCCGACCAACCTGGTTGGCTACTCCTTCGGTACGGCCTTCCCGTTCTGGTACTGGGCCGACTGGCGCAGCGGCAACCGCCGGATCAACTTCATCAGCGAGCAGATCACCGCGTATGAGTGCGGATACATCCAGAACGAGGGCACGGAGTTCTCGCAGTTGCACCGGGCAATCCGCGACGCGGCCCACTGGCACCTGACCACGAACCTGTTCTTCCACCCGGTTCTCATCACCCGGTTCCCCGAGTGCAAGGAGGCCGTGCAGGAAGCTGTGCGGTTCATGGATGAGCTCGGGTTGACCGTCATCCACATGGGCAACGACAAACTCAACCACTGGTGGCGTTCCCGCAGTGCGGCGCGTATCGAGGACACGCCCGCCGGCCCCAGCGTTGTCGGCGATTGGCCCGACGGGTATGTCATCATGCGCCGCGACGAGAATGGGATTGCTGAGCTCGGGGGCGTTTGGTCCTACACCGTCGTTCCGCCTGGCGGCGATTAGAGCGGCTTCGGCCGCGATGCACTCCGGCGCATTCCCCTGATCCACGGTGTCCGTTCCAGTGACCCGCGACAGGAGAACTGGTACAATGGGCGCCGACTGACTCACACTGGTTCTTCCCGAGGGATACCGTATCGATGCACGGCAGAGGACGCTGGTACCAAGGTGGTCGGCAAGGCCGGCCGCCACGGCACGACCCTGACACAGGATACAAGCTCGTCGCCGGAGTTGCGGCGGGGTGCTTCGCCGCTTGGCTTCTGACCGCACTCATCAGCGCTGTCCTATCGGTGGTCGCAGGCGTTTTCAGTTCCCCTGGCGCCTCATTTCTCATCTTCTGGGCCATCGCCGCCGCTCTCGCGTACCGATATCTGAAGACGAGGAAAGCCAAGGGCTGGAACTTGCGGCGGGAAACTCGCCGCATCGAGATTGACTTCCACGACGAGCGCGAGCCCCGCGAGTATCGTCAGGAACACTATGACGATGGCGACGATGACCGCCGCCGGGATGACGCGGGCAAAGAGCGTGTAGAGAAGGCCAAGGCTGATCGGCTCGGGGCGTGGGAGGTAATCCAGGGGCTCTTCGCGGGCTTCTGCGTGGTTCTCGCGGTCAATCTGTCTGCGGCGGCCATTGCGGATGCGAGCGCGGCCCTCGCGGCGGCTGCGTCTGCGTCATGGGTCGCAGGCGGGGCCAGCGTCTTCGCGCTATTCCGGCGCTTCATGCATTCCCGTGAGCAGGACGAAGTCCCACCCAGCCGTGAGGTCAAGGCCCAGGTCCGCAGGATCAAGTCCAAGTGCCGGGGTCTGTCCCGGCAGGCGCGTCGCGTTGGGGGCGTGTTCGACGATCTCTCCTGGCAGGCTCCCGAGTTGTCCGAGCAGGCCAATGAGCTATACCGGCTTCTGCTGACCCTTCGCAAGGCGGCTCGAACCCGGTGGTGCCGCGCGGCGTCTCCTCCGAGGCCAATGATGAGGCGATCCGACGCGAGGTGGATGCTGCGAGGGTCGTGCAGGAGCGGCTGGTGTCGCTTGTGGCTCAGAATGCCCGGCGTCAGCAGATTTGTCTCGCGCAGATCGAGCGCATCGAGGACCTGGTCGACGCCGCCAGGCTCGAGATCACTCAGCCCGTGGACGTGACCGGCGCTGCTCCCGCCCAGACTACCGTTGTCGACGAGGTGGAGACGGGGCTTGAAGCGGCGCGCCGCGCCCTCGAGGAAGTTGCGCGTACCGAGGCCTGAACGCGGCGTCGACTCAGCTCATTCTTCCCCGGACTCCTCAGGTCCACTCTCCGCCCACTGGATCCG
>JALGSS010000217.1 GCA_029821745.1 Candidatus Zipacnadia bacterium | reverse complement strand
GATCTGGGCGGTCGTGTCGGCGTATGTGCTCTACCGGGAGTGGCAGCGCACCGACGAGAAGTTGCGCAAGCGCCGCTGAGGACCATCTACAAGCTCACACCATGGAGGGATCTACCTGTGCACAGAATCGCAATCATCGCGCTGATGCTTCTGCCACTCCTCGCCGTCTATGCCTGGCCGCCGGAGCGTCCAGCGGGCGACACGCCCACCCCCGAGCAGTTCGCGTGGCAGGACCTCGAGCTGGGGATCTTCTGCCACTTCGGCACCAATACGTTCCATGGTGTTGAGTGGGGCGACGGCACCGCATCGCCTGACTCGTTCAATCCCAGCGAGTTCGACGCGCGGCAGTGGGTCGCTGCGGCGAAGGATGCCGGGTTCAAGTACCTTATCGTGACCGCGAAGCACCACGATGGCTTCTGCCTGTGGCCGACCGGACGGAGCGACTACTCGGTCCGCTCATCCAAATGGCGTGACGGGAAGGGCGACGTGATCCGTGAGGTCGCGGACGCCTGCCACGAGGCGGGGATCAAGTTCGGCATATACCTGTCGCCCTGGGACCGCCACGAGCCGTGCTACGCGGACAACAAGGCCTACGACGAGTACTACATGGCCCAGATGACGGAGCTGCTCTCGAACTACGGCGAAGTGACCGAATTCTGGTGCGACGGCGCCGGCGGCAAGGGCCACGTGTATAACTGGGACGCCTACTACCGCCACCTGAAGAAGCTCCAGCCGAAATGCCTGCAGGCGATCGCGGGCGTCGCCGAGATCCGCTGGGTGGGCAATGAGGATGGATTCGCCCCCGACCCGATGTGGAATGTGGTCGAGCGCGGAGGGAAGAAGTACTGGTTCCCGGCGGAGTGCGACGCCCGAATCCGCCGAAATTGGTTCTGGCACCCCAACGACGCCAACACCCTCAAGAGCGTGGAGTACCTGCTGAAAATGTACCACGGCTCCGTGGGCCACGGCGCGGGCCTTCTGCTCAATGTCGCCCCGGACGACCGGGGGCTCTTGCCGGAGCAGGACGTGGCGCGTCTGAAGGAGTTCCGGGCGGCGCTGGCCGCAATCTACAAGGAGAACCTCCTCGCCGGAAGCACTGTGACCGTCAGCAGTGAGGCCGTGGTGGGTTCGGCGCAACACGTTGTCGACGCGGGCCTCTCGGACGTGTGGCAGGCAGTCGAGAACAACCCCGAGGCGTGGGTGGAGGCGATGTGGCCCGAGCCGGTGACCTTCGACCGGTTCGTTACCCAGGAGGCCATTCACCTCGGACAGCGCATCCGCGAGTACGCTATCGACGTGTACGACGGCGCGATCTGGCACCGCGTACACGAGGGCACCAGCATCGGCCACAAGAAGATCGACATACTCCCCGAGCCCATCGCGGCACGTGGGGTACGGCTGGTAATCAAGAACGCAACTGAGGCCCCCGGCCTGCGAGCCTTCGGGGCGTACCTGGCGCCTGAGGAGTACCGGTAAGCCCTGATCGCGTGCCGGGGCGTGCTCCTCACGTTGCTGAAACGGACATAAACACGGGGGTTGTGTTGAAAAAGGACAATCATGGGCACGGGGTGTCGCGTCGTGTGCGAAGGGGCCCCGTGCAGAACCTCTCAGAGACTCCGTGGGGCCCATGTAGCGCGTCGGTCACGACGCGCTGTGACACCCCACAGCCATGGGGCATTTGGTTCTCGACACAACACGAGGGCGACCCCAATGGGTGTCGGCCTCGTGTTGTGTAAGGTGAGCGATGTGCGGCGCTACTCCCACTCGACAGCGGGGCCCACGCGTCGTCCGTAGAGCTCGCCGCTCTCGACTGTCTCCCGCAGCAGTTCGGGATAGGGCAACTGCCTGAGGGTCGTCCAGGCGTCGGGCAGGTTGAAGAGCATGACGCCGTCCGCGCCGTAGTCGTACCAGTTGAGGACGCCGGGGACATACTGCCAGGGCCCGAGATGGTAGTTGTCGGGCCGGTCCTTCTTGTCCTCGGCGGCTGTGGGGTCATGGACGGCGGGGCCCGCCGCGCCCCCATCGAAGGTGGACTGGTAGGTGACCCGCGGGTAGCACTTCGTCGGCTTGCCGTAGCACATCTTGATGTATCGCATGTGGTCGCGGCCGATGGGCATGATGCAGTCGACGATGTTCTCGTTGACCCACGTCTCGACGTCGAGGCCTTGCTGGGCAGGCGACCAGCCGTCGTACCACGTTTTGCACGTGAAGGACGCGTTCAGGATCAGGCGCTTGCCCTTCTTCTTGCCTATCCCGTCGAGTCCCTGGCGCAGCTCCCGCAGGTACGTGTTCATGTGCTCGAACTGGTCTTCCTGCTCCAGATTGAAGTGCCGCCGGTGGCGCGTGAAGTCGATGGTGAGGCCGTCCACGTCGTAGTTCTCCGCGATATACAGGAGCATGTCCCGGTAGTAGCCACGGGCCTTTGGGTTGGCGTAGTCGAGGCCGCGCCCGTTCTTCAGACGCCAGTCGGGGTGATCGGTCCAAACGTTGTTCGGGTAGTAATGGACGTTCGCGCGGTGCGATGCGTAGATCTTGATCCCGATCTCGTGGCAGCGCTCGACGAGGACCTCCAGGATGTCGATGTCCCGGTCGATGAAGCTCTGGAAGACGCGGGTGGCGCGCTTGTCGCCCAGGCGGTTGCGCGTGACGATTCGGCCGGTCATGGGATGGGGGAAGTTGGTGGCCAGGGAGCCGCCGATGCACCAGTTCAGCGCCTCGACGTTGGAGTACTGCATCTGCTCGGCCTGCTGGAGGATGCAGTCCAGGTTCTCCTCGCCCCAGTTCCACACGTGACTGAATCCGTCGCGGTCAATCACGACACCCCTGCGGTCGAGATGCTTCAGCCGGGACGCGTCGTCCTTCGCCTGCTGGGGCCAGACGCGCACGAGCTTGATGTACGCGACGTGAGCATTGCACAGCCCCCACCAGAAGCTCTGGTACGTCCCGTGAGGCTGGCGGATCTGGATGTCCTGCCCGTTGAGGGAAGCCCGTTTGTAGAAGCACTCCACAAGACGCCCCGCCTTGTCCGTCGGCGGCCAGGACTCGAACCGGTCCTCCCAGGGGTCGATGGTGCCGAAGACCCTGTCGCCGGTGAGCTTGATGTCGATGCCTCCGCCGAAGATCGGGATGTACGTGCACACCCAGATGTCGTAGGTGCCCTTCAGGTTCAGGGGGTAGGTGAGAGTGGGGGCGATGCAGGTCTCCGGGTTCTTCATGTCCCGCTCTTCGACGCAGAGCATGGCGCCGTCGCCCTCGGTCGTGGTGTACGGGCGCAGCCACCACTTGCCCTTCTCGCTAGCTTGGCTGATGGCATCGGCGGGCTGCATCCGGGCGAAGTCGGTGAGCAGCACGACATCGCCGAAGCCGGGCATTCTACCCGCCGCGATGTCCTTGTCGGTCAGTTCGGCAGCGAAGGCCGGCGCCGCGGCACAGAGGATGAGACAAGACAACAGCGTTCGCATCGAGGAGATCGGCACGGGCATCCCTCCGGGGAGAACTGGATGTGGTGGTTGAAGAATACGGATTAGCCGTGGGGTGCCGATGTCGCACAATCGGCGGGGCCCCACGGAGTCGCTTGACGCGGCGGAAAAGCCCTGCGGGGCCCCGGTCATTGAGACCCGGCACGGGTCTCTCCACCCCGCAGCTAGATAGGCACGGACCTGCGGGCCTCGGCTATAGGAACCGGGTACGGGTCTCGCCACCCCGCAGCTAATCAAGTGGCTTTCTCAACACGAGCATGATTGAGGCGCTGTGGCCCGGCGCTCACACGCGCATCGCCCGGGCCTGCTTGAAGCGGTCGAACAGCACGGCGCCCAGGAGAATGGCGCCGCGTGCCACGTACTGGTAGAAGGTCTCGACATTAGACAGGCTCATGGCGTTCTGGACGGTTCCCATGATGAGGACTCCCGCGACGACCGAGCCCATGGAGCCGATGCCGCCGGTGAGGGACACGCCGCCGAGCACGCAGGCGGAGATGACCTCCAGCTCAAATCCAAGGGAAGCCGTGGGCTGGCCGCTGGTCATGCGCGAGGCCAGCACCACGCCCGCGAACCCGGCCATGATTCCCTGCAGCGAGAAGATGATGATCTTGAGGCGGTCCACCGGAATCCCCGCGAGTCGGGCCGCCTGTTCGTTGCCGCCGATCGCCAGAGTGTTGCGGCCGAAGGTCGTGCGACTGAGGAGCAGTCCGAAGACGACGAAGCAGGCGATGGTGATCCAGACAGGAGTCGGGATTCTGGCGAATGCCGACGTGCCGAGGATGAAAAAGCTCTCCTGGCTGATGCCGACCGCGCGCCCCCCGGAGACGATGTAGCCCAGTCCACGAACGATCTGCATGGTTGCGAGCGTGGTGATGAGCGCGTTGATCTTGAACTTCGCGATGACGATCCCGTTGGTGAAGCCCACGAATCCACCGGCAAGAATCCCGGCGAGAACCCCGGTCAACACGCAGATCATCCCGGCGGCCGGTGGCACAGCAGCGCCCGCCTCGGCCAATTGCTCGAAGTGGCGGCTGAGGGCGTTGATGGTGACGGCGGTGACGACCCCCGAGCAGGCGACCACGGAGCCGACGGAGAGGTCGAAGTCACCGGACGCGAGGCAAAACAGCATCGTGCAGGCGACGATGCCGATGGTGGAGACGGAGAGCGCCAGGCCCTCCATGTTCAGCCAGGAGAAGAAGTTCGGCACGAACAGTGAGCAGCCCAGGAACAGGATGGCGAAGACGACGAGCATCCCCGCCTTGTCCCAGATGCTTGAGAGCGCGGCCCGCAGGCGCGATGTGTGGCGGTCGGTGTCAGGCATTGATGGTAGGCCTCTGTAGCGGCTGGGTCGGGTCCGTATCCTCGGTGGAGCCGAGGTGATTGTTGGCAGAGATCGGCAGGGCGGCGCGCAGGACGCTCTCACTGGTGGCCTCATCGCGGCTGAAACAGGCGGAGACGGTTCCCTCACGCATGACGAGAACGCGGTCTGCGACGCCGAGGACCTCTGGCAGATCGCTGGACACCATGACGACGCCGATGCCCTGGGCGGCGAGATCATACATGATCGAGTAGATTTCCCGCTTCGTGCCCACGTCGATCCCGCGCGTCGGCTCGTCCAGCAGGATGACGCGGATCTGCTCGGAGAGCCAGCGGGCGAAGATGACCTTCTGCTGGTTCCCGCCCGACAGATTCAAGGCGAGCTGCTGCAGGGACGGGGTCTTGATCTCGAGCTTGGCGACCTGCCCGGCGGCGTTCTCTCGCTCCCAGGGCTCGTTGATCAGGAACCCCAGGTGGGTGTGAGTGCGCCGGGCGCTGATGTTCAGGTTCTCCAGAACCGAGCGGACGCCGATTATCCCGTCTTCCTTGCGGTCCTCCGGGCAGAGCATGACGCCCTTGCGGATCGCGTCCCGGGGCGAGCGTATGCGCACCGGCTCGCCGTGGACTTTGACGGACCCCGTGGTCATCGGCGCAGCGCCGAACAGGATGCGCAGCAGCTCACTTCGCCCTGCGCCGACGAGGCCGAACACACCTAGTATCTCGCCCCGGGCAACGGAGAATGACACAGGCTGTGCGATTCCGGGGCCACTGACTCTGTCGACCTCCAGGGCCGGCTCCCCATGCGGACGGGCCACGTACCCGTAGACGTCGGCGATGTCGCGCCCGACCATCCGGTTGACGAGGATATCGTGGGTCACGCCCTCGAGACTGTCGAAGGTCTCGACGCGCCGGCCGTCGCGGAACACGGTGACGGCGTCGCAGATCTCGAAGATCTCGTCGAGCCGGTGGGAAACGTAGAGGATCACATGGCCGCTTTGCTTGAGGTCGCG
Source organism: Candidatus Zipacnadia bacterium (assembly GCA_029821745.1). Classification (GTDB taxonomy): domain Bacteria; phylum Armatimonadota; class Zipacnadia; order Zipacnadales; family JABUFB01; genus JALGSS01. Next base: position 1,275 of record JALGSS010000217.1, on the reverse strand, counting down.
GATGGTCCGGAACAGGTGCTGCACTTCGCGGTCCGACAGACTGCTGGTGGGCTCGTCGAAGGCGATGACCTTGGCGCCCCGGGTGAGGGCCTTAGCGATCTCCACCATCTGCCGCTGGCCGATGGGAAGCCGGCCGACCTTCGTCAGAGGGTCGACGTCCTCGCCCAGAACCGAAAGCTGCTGCAGGGCGTCCTCTCGCAGTTGCTTCTTGTGGACGATGCCGCCTCGCGCGGGCATGTGGCCCAGGTACAGGTTCTCGGCGACGGTCATCTCGGGGACGAGGTGCAGCTCCTGGTAGATAACGGCAATCCCTGCCGCCAATGCTTCGGCGGTTGAGCGGAACACGCGGCTCTGCCCGGCGATCCGCAGTGAGCCCGTGGTCGGCGCATGTGCCCCGCTGAGGATCTTGAGGAGGGTGGACTTCCCGGCGCCGTTCTCGCCGATGAGCGCGTGTACACTGCCTTCCGACACCCCGAAAGAGATGTCATCCAGCGCCCTTACGCCGGGGAAGACCTTGCCGATTGCGTCAAACTGCAGATACTGATCGTCCACTGATCCTCGGCCCTCCAGGCCAGTAGTGTGGCGCGACGAAGCAGCGATCCGGGGGTTGTACTACTGCGCACCCAGGACCTTGAATTCCCAGAAGCTCGCCCAGGTCGCAGCGGGCATTCCCGTGACGGTGACGCGCACAAAGCGGGCCTTCGTCTTCGCGAATCGATGGGCATGCGGCCGGCCGCGCTGACCCTCTTGCGTGCAGTCCACGAGCGGCGACCATTCATCACCGTCGACGGAGCCCTCGACCTTGTACTGGTACGTTCGGTCGTCGAACTCCCACACGATCTCGCACCCGGCGATATCTTGCGGCTCCCCCAGGTCGACCCGCCACCAGTGGCCTGGCCGGTCATCGTTGGCGCACCAGCGCGTCTCTGTGTTGCCATCGTTACCCGACGCAGCGGAACGTGCGGCGTCCTGATTGGCCGATGCTGTGGCGGGCTTGCCGCGCGAGATATCCCTGAGGTGCTCGTCGAAAGTGGCCGCCGCTTCGCCGCTGGGAATGAGCCCCTCGGCGAAGACCCGGGCGCGAACGGTGCCGCCCTTCACGAAGGGGAAGGCGCCCGCGTATCGGGCTGAATCTGGCGTCGGCTCCGACCCATCGACCGTGTAGGCGATCGTCGCGTCGGCAGTGGTGCAGTTGATGTGCACTGAACCGGTGTCGTCCCGCTCGATGACGGGTGCCGCGACCAGTGGCATGCGCTCCCTGGCGACCGCGTCAGC
>JALGSS010000216.1 GCA_029821745.1 Candidatus Zipacnadia bacterium | reverse complement strand
CCGTTGACCACGAGCACGACGGGGTCACCCGCGCACGCGTTCGCGAGTTCCTCGGACAATGCCCCGGGCCAGTCGCCGGACACGATCGGGCGCGGGAACACATGGACCGGGTGGCAGGTGTAGCTGGCGACGACGGCGGGCATCTCCAGCGAATCGCCTCGGAGACACACCACGCCCAGTTCGGGATCAATGGGACCCTCGATGTAGCGGATATGTGTGGGACCGAGAGGCTCGGGCCAGGCATTGCCGGGCATGCACACCTTGCCGTCTCGCATGACCGCGCGACGGTTGAACGCCATGCGCCCCTCGATGCCGCTGCCCATACCCACCTGAGCGGGCTGAAGGGACTCGTGGGCCTTCACAATCGCCTCGACCGCGCGATCCGCGGCCCACGCGCTGTAGCCTTTCTCCGAGCCCTTGATCCACTCGTGCTCCGGCGGGATCCCCTGGAACTCGGGATCGACCATGAAGACGCCGAGGGACGGGGCGGAGTGGTTCTGGACCGCGTGCACCATGATGGCATCCGGCTGGAGCCCGGTTGCCTCGCTCGCGGCTTGGCGGATCCTCTGCGTGTAGTCCTCAGTCACGATGGTGACGTCAAGGGTGAGGATGCAGACCGTGCGGTCGCCGGAGCCAAGCACGATGGCCCTGGCGTACAGCGGGTCCCAGACGAGGCGGGCGGGCCGGTGCCGGGAGATGTCTCCCGACAGGTGAACGCCGGTCTGCGGGGTGATGTCTACCTGGGCGGCACCTACATGCAGTCGATGCGAGGCGTGGGCATGCGAAGCCATGAGGCCAACCTCCGCGGCCAAACGGTGTGGGTGCAGATCGTGCCGAGTCAATTCAGTGCGGGCGAGGAAGGACCTGCCCGAAGACGGGCATGGCTGGTGCGGGGTAGCGGCGAGCCGGCGGGGCGCTTGAGTCAGGAGTCTATGATCCGCGAGACGATCCTAACCACATCTTCCGTGAATCCCATCCGCTTCTCCACGAAGACCCCGTCGTACTCGATGATATGGGTCAAGTCGCCGGCCGACTGGATCTCGCCGCTGACGACGACGACCTTCATGTCCTCCCACAGCGGGTTGTTCTTGACGGCCTTCAGCACTTGCCAGCCGTTGATATCCGGCATGACGATGTCGAGGATCACCAGGTCGAACAGCCTGTCCTCGACGGATCGCTTGCACAGCTTCTCGATGGCGACGCGCCCAGTGGCGGCGACCTCTGTCTCGAAGCCTGCGGCCTGGAGCTGCATCGTCACGACCTCTCGGATCGCGGGATCGTCGTCCACGACGAGGATGCGAGGCATTGAGCACAGTCCTTTCAGTAGGCGCCGGCCGGTCGCGATGAGCCTGTTGGGCCGGCCGACACACGGGCCGCATCGGGGGCCGTTCACCTTCTACCGTGCCCCGTGCCATCATGTTTCGCGCCTCGGTGGCAAGAACCCTTCGCCCGAGGCCGCTGGGTCCCCGCTCAACTCCCGACGAACTGCAGCAAAACCACCCCGCCGACGAGGAACAGAGCCCCGAGCGCGAGGCGCCAACTGTAGCGCTCCCCGAACAGCATCCATCCGATCATCGCCGAGATCAGTGGGTAGGTTGAGCTGATCAGGACGGGCCGCGGCGGGCCGATGAGCCCGACCGCCTTGACGAATAGGACGTAGGCAAGGGAGAAGCTCACAAGCCCGTGGACGACATAGCACAGCACGTCGCGGCGCGGAATGCCCTTGAACTCCCGCCATGCGCCGGAGACTACCAGGTACAGGGAATACACGACGAGGCCCGAGCAGAGCATCAGACCATTCTTGGCCACCGCGCCGAACTGCTCCGGGAGGGTACCGATGAGAGTTTCACCCAGCGCCCAACACAGGCAGGCGAAGCCCGCGAGAGCCATCGAGACCCCGTGGCGCTTGCCGGTACTTCGCGCCGCTGTTGCCTTGGTCTTGATCCCGACGAGAATGCCCCCAAGAACCACGAGGACACACGCGCCAAGCAGGGACCATGTGAAGACCTCAAGGCCGAGGAACACCGAGAAGAATAGCGTGAGGATGACCTTGACCCGCGTCACCGGTACGGCGATGCTCAGGCTGCCCTGGCGGATGCTCTCATAATAGGCGCCGCACCCCAGGGCGAACTGGAGGCAGCCGGTCAGGACGAAGCGGCCCATCTCCTGCCACGGCAAGCCGAAGAAGCCGGCCATTTCCGGCCCCGCGATGAGCAGCATCGCGATGGCGCCGGTGAGCATGGAGATGCCGATCCCCAGCCGTCCGGGAATGCGCGCCAGCTTGATGGGGATAACGACGAAGCCCCAGCAGAGCGTTGCACCGGCTGCGAGCAGATAGGCGTAGGTGGTGACAGACACGCGGTAGTCCGTGACGTACGTGGTTGGTGGGCCTGCAGGCTATACCACGGCAGACACCCGGAGTCAATGCATCAAAGCAGAGCTCCGGACGCGCAAGGGCGCCTCAGCCGTCGGTAGGTGCGTCGGTGACGGCCGTGATCTGCGAGGGGTCCGATTGCCCAAGCCGGTGGAGCTTGTGCGCCTCCTGCAGGTAGGTGACAGTCGGGCTCACGGGCATTGTGATGTCGGCCACTTCGGCTCGCTTGTCCTCGATGACCTGCTTCCCGACGACATCGAGGGCCACGCAGTCGACGCTCATCAGGAGTTTCCCACAGTCCCAGTACGGGGGTCTGGCGACGCCCCCGAGCGCGTAGTTGGGCTGCAGGGCGTCGAGGATATGCATCTTGGCTCTGAGCTTGACCGAGGGTCGGGCCGCCGCGGCAGGCAACTGGCGTTGATCCCCAAGCATCTCGAATCGTCGCGGGCGCGGCACGCAGGCGGTCTGGTTGGCCGTCGCGCCCCAGATCCCGATGCGACGGTCCGCGCGCAGCCGCGCGAAGTTGATGAGGGTGTCACAATGATCGAGAACGATACGGCTGATCCCGCCGCGGAAGCCCTCAGAGTCGGCTCCCATGGTCTTGACGCCATCCGGGTCCCGCCGAACCATCAGCCCCGCCGAGAACAGGGATGTCTCGGAGTCGGCCCAGACGATGATATTGCCCGGGCGCACGCCGGCTGTCACCAAGCGGTCGATCAGCGCGTCCAGCAACGCCAGCGACACGGGCGGAAGCTGGGCATCGATCAGGATTGCGACCCGGTCGTTTGGCGAGACGATGCTCAGCCAGGCTTCCTTGATCCGGCTGGTGCCCGTGGCCAGCATCGCCGCTCGGTCCAGCATTCGGGCGACGACCTTGTAGTTGGCCTTGCCCAGCGGGTACAGGCTCGTGGGCGTGAGAATGGTCCGTGGGAGCAAGAATTCGTTGGCCTGGACCACCGCTACGGTCGCCGGGCCCGGCTCGCGGCCGGGGCTCGCATGGACAACTGTGGCGACCAGTGTAACGAGAATGATTGCCGCGACGAGAGCGGCCGTCCATCGCGTCGGCATGTACACGTTCCCTAGTCAGCAGATATACCTGTCGTTCACGTCTAGGACACGTCGTGAGGCCACGAGTTTCAGGCAAAGCAGAAGCGCGCCCAGCGACGGGGCGCGCTTCCGGCGGTGATGGGGTGAGCCATCAGCCATTGATGCGAGCGACGACCTGCTGCAGGTACGCGAGGGCTTTGCCCGCCAGTTCGTCAAGCAGTTCGGGCGCCATCTCCGCTTTCTTGTTGGTACCCTCGAAGCGCTCAACAGGACAGGGCCCGTCGAAACCGTGCGCGGCAAGCGTGGCGAGCATGGCTTCGTGGTCGACGTCACCCTCGCCGATGTAGGGGAACAGGGGATTCGCGCGGGCGCCGGTGTGGTCCTTGACGCAGAGGGCGACTGTGACGTCGGCGCACAGCTTGATGTCTTCGGTCGGATCGATGCCCTCGTAGAAGTGCACATTGCCACCGTCGTAGCAGATGCGGAAGGCGGGCGACCCCAGACGCTCGACGGCCTCCTTGCAGCGCCGGCCCGTCGCCGTCACACCCGTATGGGGCTTGGAGACGAGAGTGACGCCGACGTCCTCTGCATGGGCCACGACCGGCTCCATCGCGCTGAACCACTCATCGGACATCTGCTGCCACACGTCCGGCGCGTGCTTCTCATCCGGCCAGCTCTTGTACTCCCACGGACCAATCACGAGCACGTGAACTCCGAGCAGCTTCCCCTGGTCGATCCGGCGCTGGTACAACTCCAGCCCGCCGTCAGCGGTCAGGGCGCCCTGCGGCTGGAACATCATCGTGGGGGTGAGCCCGGCGTCCTGCACCATGCGGCCGTATTCCAGAATCTTCTCGTCCGAATCTTCGGAGCCCGGCGTCTCGACGCCTTCGTGGGTCGTCCCGAAGGCCATGTACTTGTAGCCGGCCTTCGCGATGCCTTCGAGAGCGCGAGCGAAGGGCAATTCGGAGTAGGGCAAGGTCATGCACGCAAGCTTCGGGTCGAACATGTTTTCCTCCCGCGGCTGGGGATGATGGATGGACTGAACTGTGCGTTGATGGGCTACAAGGCGGACGCGTCGACGACCTCGCCGGACGCGATGGACATCTTGGCCGCCTCCAGGGCGACCATGGTGCGACGAACGTTGCGGCCTGACGATTCGGGCTCGAACCCCTCGATGGCCGCCCGGGCGAACTCAGCAAGTTGGTCGTGCATGCCGCCTCCGTCCTGCAAAGGCGCGTCGATGGTCTCTTCGCCGAGAACGATCGCGTTGGTCTCGATGCGCATGGCGTTTTCGGTGCCGATGACGATGCAGTCCCACGCGCCGAAGGGGCAGTTGATAGTGTGCTGCTGGGTCGCGATGGCATCATTGGCCAGACGCATAACGAGGGTGATCTCGTCATAATCCTGCCAGTGAGGGTTGTTCTTGTTCGCGGCGGCGTAGACGGTGCTTGCGGGGGAGTCGAGCAACCACAGGATGGCGTCGACCTCGTGGGAGCCGAACCCGTAGAGGGTCCAGCCGCCGGACATCACGGGGTCCGCGGACCAGGGAGCTCTCGGGTACTCCTTGCACACGGAGAAGCGGCGCCTGAGCACGTTCATGGGCGCGCCGATGGCCCCCTCGGCGATGAGTTGCCGGGCTTTCTGGTTGGCCGCTCGGAACCGGAGCACCTGGCCGATCATGAGGACTGTGCCCGCCGCCTCGGCCGCGGCGATCATGGCGTCGGCGTCGGCGAGGGTCGTCTCCATGGGCTTTTCGCACAGGACGTGCTTTCCGCCCTGGGCGCAGGCGACGGTTGGGTCGCGATGAAGGTGATGGGGCAGGCAGATGCTGACAGCCTGGATGTCAGGATCGGCGGCGAGTGCCTCATAGTCGGTGAACACGCCCTGGGCTCCGAACTCATCGGCGAAGCTCTGGGCGCGTGCTTCGTCAATGTCGCAGGCAGCGACGAACCGCAGTTCAGGCACGGACTCGAGGGCTGCGATGTGCGCTCTGGCGATGCCCCCGCAACCGATGATCGCGTAGTTCAGCGGCTCCGGCATGGTGGTTGCCTCCCGGGAGGGTCAATAAGCTGACGCGCGGCGGATATGAGGAGGGGTATTCGTCGCGAGGATGCCCGGACCTGCCGCGATTGGGATCTATTGGTTGGGTCCGGGCATGTCGATGATCACGTCGGCAACGTCGGTGTAGTCGTCGGAGCAGGTGAACAGGATCACTTGGTGCGTGTGGGCCATCAGCTTGATGACCTCCACCGCGGCCTGCCGGCGGCTCGCATCGAAGTTCACCAGGGGGTCATCCAACAGCAGCGGGGGCCCACCCTCCGGCCACAGCATATCGATAATCGCCAGGCGCCCGGCAAGGAAGACCTGCTCACGCGTGGCGCAACTGAGAGACGGCGTATCGCCGCCCGCCTCCAATTCCAACGGGACGCCTCGTTCGCCGTCCGAGAACTGCACATGAGGCGTTAGATCGCTGTCCAGGCAGACCCGGGCGTAGCGGCTTCCTGTGAGCTTCGCGAGCAGCTCGCCCATTCTTGGCGCAATCGCCTCGGTGACTGTCGACAGCGTCTCGTTCTTCGCTTCCTCAATCGCGTCGCGGGCGGCGGCCCATACTTCAAGCCGCTCAGTGAGCAATTGCTCCCGCTGCACCAGACGCTCTCTGCGTCCCTCCAACTCCTTGACCGCGTCCTGGTCATACCTCGCGGCGGCAATCTGCGCTTCAGCCTGGCGGGCCGCCTTTTCGTGGGTGTCCCGCGACTTGTTCAGTTGGTCGATCTTCGTGCGCAGCTCCTGGTACTGTTCGGGGGACATCCGCGCGGTCGCCAGTTCCGGGCTCTCAAGCGTCGCCTGCAGTCCGGTGAGTTGGGTGCTCAGGTCGCGGTGCGTCTGCTCAAGGGCCTCCTTCGTGTCGCCCCCCAGGGCCCCTTCGAGCCGCTGTTTCCTGTCGCGCAGCGCTCTCGTGGCCTTCTCACGGGCGCCGGCCCTTTCAGCCAGTTGCTCCACGGTCTCGAGCCCTGTCGTCGCGAGAGCCTCCTTGAGCTTGCCCTCCAGGGCTGCGACCACGGCTTCCCTGTCATCGATCTGCTGCTGGAGCACCGCGACATTGCTCCGCGCATTCTCGGTCTTCGCTTCCAGCTCGATGCGCGCCCGCTCATTCGCTGTCGTTGTCGCCGCCAGGATTTCGATGTCATCGCAGCTCACACAACACAGGAGTTCGTCTGCTTCCGCCGCCGCGGCGTGAGCCTTGGCGTCCTGCTCCTGCTGTAGCGCCTGCGCTTGCGCGAGCCGGTCGGGCAACTGCTCCCAGCCTTCCGGGGGATGCAGATAGATGCCGATGGCAGCGATGATTAAGCCGACGACACCCGCCACCACGGCGAGGGGTGAGAGGACGATTAGGCCGAACCCGGCGATAGCCAGAATAGCGCCGCCGGCGATCATGTACTTCCGTGGGGCGAGGCGCCTTTCTCCCTCGGCGATCTGGCGACCGTACTCCGCCACCTCGCGAGCGTGCTCAGACGCCGGCAGCGCTCAATGTCCCCGGATGACAGGACTTGCTCTGGAAGACGCGCGAGTTCACCCTCAAGGCGCTGTCGGTCATCGTCCAGGCGCCCCAGTTCTTCCCGGGCAGGGGCCAATTCGTCTTCCCGTTCACGCTTCCGGGACACCCAGCTTGCGACGTCCGACGCGAGTTGCGGGTCAACCTGCGGTCCTTCGTTGAGATCCTGCTCGAGCGCCTGGATCTCGTCCTCCAGCCGTCTAGTGAACTCGATTCGGCTGCTGATGTCATCGGCTTGCCTGCGCACGTCACTCGCCTTGCGGTCCAAGTCCAGATAGCGGGCCACGCGCGTCGCCAGTTCTTCGGCATTGGCGAGATCGCCCTCGATGCGGCGCAGGGCCTCGGAGGAACCCTCCAGAGCAACGCGCGCTCGTTCCCGAGTGTCGCAGTCTTCGCGCGCTTCCTCGAGTTCTGACTCGATGGTCGCCCGCTTTTGCATGGCCTGAGCGATGGGCCCCGGATGAACCGCGGCATGCCGGAGCACCCCGCGCTGCAGGTCTTTCATTGCCCGGCTCAAGTCATTCAGGATGGTCTGGGCGCGCATGCCCTCCGCGCCGCCCGTCTGGGCCCACTCCTGCTGGCGCAGGCACGCAGTCGCCAGGTACACCGATTCCTTCTCCACGCGAGCCATATCCGCGACTCGGGCAAGGACCTTCTTCGCATCGGTTACGCTCGTGCCGTCGGGGAGAATCAGCTCAGCCTCGCGCTGCTCGAAGTCCTTGGTCAGTGCGTAGTTGCCGTCACCGGTCGTGATCTGCGCGGACACCACGGGCAGTTGCTCGGAGTACCATGATTTGACTCGGGGCACGGCAGTTGGCGGAAGCGCCGGCTTGGCGAACAGCAGTGCAGTGATCGCTGAGTG
>JALGSS010001144.1 GCA_029821745.1 Candidatus Zipacnadia bacterium | reverse complement strand
TACCACTTGCTGTGTGCGTGGGCGAAGTATCTCTTGCCCGTGTCGTGGCAGGTCTCGTAGAGCCGCCGGGAGAGCCCTCGGTGCGCGTACAGGGGCCAGGTTCTCCCGGATTGCCCGAATACGTCTGTGTAGCCGCACCCGTGGGCTGCATTATCACAACCGAAGGCGCCGTCGATGTCCGTGTACACCCCGCCTCCCCAGTCATTCTCTACGTGCTGCTTCGCGCACCAGACGAGGAAGTCCGCGAAGCTGCTGCGCGGGCATACGGCCACCATACTGTAGGGCGCCTCATCTGATACGCGCTTGTACCCCGAGAAGCTGGGTCCGGCGGGCAAGTTCCATTCATCGGCGAAGAACTTGTACTCGGCCGACAGGTTCGCCGTGCATTGGGTGCAGGAGTAGGACAAGCTCTCGGCTCCCTGAGCGCGCCACCGGTCCACGAGCTTGCGCTGATCGGCCGGGTCGCGGGCGATCAGGCTGCCGTTCAGATCCGAGATCTGCCAGGACCACCCGTACACGAAGGTGTTGGAGCCCTTGAACTGGGGCCCGCCGGCGAAGTACACGGAGTAGAGACTTGGGTCTACTGGCCGCACGGGAGTGGCCTCAAGGCCGACGGTGTAGGTGAGCGGCTCAGTGAACTGCGAGGGGGTGCTGATCAGGCGCAGGCGCACCATCGTTGTGTCATCTTCGGTCTGGACGGTCATCGCCGGCTCATCGTCGCCGACCCGCCAGTTGGCCGCCGACTCCATGAACCAGGATAGCCCCCGCCGCTCATTGCCCAGCCATGCGTAGGGGATGAAGTCCTGCTCAGTGAGTTTCTTCCCGTCCCAGGGCTTGCAGTCGGGATTGCGATAATACGTCGCGACCTCACGACGAAGGGGTATCTCAAGCGTCAGGCCGGCGAGCTTTGCGCCCTCGGGCGGGGTCAATGTCAGGTCGGCGCGCACCAGGCCATCGAACTCCACGAGCGTCTCACACGAGAGCTTCAAGGTGCCCAGGCTGCCCTCACTTGCGGCGATGATCCGGTGCGGCTGGTTGTCGGTGACGCGTGGAGTCTGCCAGTTCGCAGCCTGGTCGGCTACGAGCCGGATCGGCCCGGCAAGTAACGGCTCCCCGCCGCTGGTGATCTGCGTTGGGAGACCACCGGTCAGGTCGATATCCCCGTTCCAGTAGTGCACGGTTTCCCCCTCAAGGCTCAATGGTGACCACGGTTCGACAACGCGTGTGGCCCGCCAGTCCGTCTCGCGGGGCAGCCACGGTGTCGGCGGCTTCGTGAGAACCTGTCGCACGCTCAGATTCTCGTCATCGGCACTGAGGGACGCCTCAGCCACGTAGTCGCCATCCTGCCACTCGGGCACCCCAACGCGCATCGGTTCATCCGGGAGCGGCCCCGCGTGCTCCAGCAGTTTCGCGCCGCCGGGATCGGTAAGCGTCATTCGTAGCTCTGCGCCGGCTTCAATGCGCGCTTGCCAGGCTTCGTCCAGGTGGGCCGCTCGCGTGGCCACCGTGATGGTCTTGCCGAAGTAGTCGGGCTTGAGGTCGACGACGAGCTCCGGGGCCAGGTCCGCAAGGCCGCCCGGGACGTCGGCCGCGTAGAGGTCCAGCACCTCATCATCCGTGAGCGTCCGGCCGAAGATGCGGACCTCGTCGCAGATCGTCTGCTCCTTCGGGTCGCTCCATTGTTCGTGCTTCCAGTACTCGATGGCGCAGATGGAGAACTTGCCCTCCGTCATCTTCGGCAGCTCCACTGACGTCAAGCCCTCGCCGACGCGCTCGCCATTGGCGTAGACGCGCAGTTCGTTGCTGTCCCAGGTCGTGACGAGATGCGTCCACTCACCCTTCTGGAGGATGTCCACGGGGGCGCCGGCTCGGAACACCGCCTGCTTGGGCGTGCCGGCGCTCAACTGCACGTAGTTGGCCACGTTCTCGTCGCCGATAGGGTACAGGTAGGCCAGCATCCGGTACTCGGGCCCGCAGCTCACCGTGAGGAAGTGGCGGAACTTCCCGCTGTGACCGTCCCAGTTCAAAGGCTTCACCCACGCCGAGAAAGTGCCCTGTGACGTGTCAAGATTGCCCTCGATATCGTAGCTGCAGCGCTCTCCTGGAAGCGAGCCTTTGACGCCCTCGGTGGAGCGCAACTCCAGGCTGCTGGTGAGGGTTGACTCAGGGCTGCCGAGAGAGAAATCAGCATTCGCGTGGAGCTTGTCGAAGGACACGTGGAAGGTCAAGCCCTCAGGGATCTGAGCCGAGGAGGCCGCAACTGCGGGCGACACGAGGATGATGGTCAGTAGCCCGACAAAGCGAGAGCGCATCCGAACACCTCCGGGGGATACCGGAAGCAGGCGACGAAGGCTGGTTCCGGTTCTGCTCATTGACTCGATTCGCCTCTGAGGATGCATCACCTCCGTGCGCGGGAGGGACACCCCGAGTCGGCATCGAAACGTGATGGGTAAGAGCTGGTCCGTGTCTCACCCGGCGACATCGGCAACACAGGAGGCCCGTCTCCATGGATCTGACTGGATTCGTCTGTCTGATCGCTCTCGCCGCCTTGAGCACCTGCGCGCTTGCGCAGCAGCCCGGAAACGCTCGGACACCGTTCCGGCTTGAAGCGCTCGTGGATTTCGTGGACGACGCCCTGGGGGCCGTCATCACCCCCGAGCACATAGACGCGATGATGGCCACCCTCAGTGAGATGGGTGTGACGCGGGTGAGTTGGGCCTACTACGGGGATGGACACGGTGGATTCTTGCTGCCGTCGGGGATGAACGACAAGTGGCGCAACTCCGCCGGGACACTCGCGGCCCTTGAGAACCCGCTGCGCGTGGCCACCGAAGCCGCCCATCGTCACGGCATCGAG
>JALGSS010000215.1 GCA_029821745.1 Candidatus Zipacnadia bacterium | reverse complement strand
GCCGGGAGCACCAGCAGCGTGAACAACGTCGACGTGGCAAGCCCGCCGATCATGACGATCGCCAGGGGCTTCTCGATCTCCGCACCGACTCCGCCGCTAAGCAAGACCGGGAGCAGACCGAGGGCAGTACACGAGGCGGTCATCAGTTTCGGGCGCAGTCGCTGCACGCTGGCAAGTCGCACCGCCTGCTCCTCCGGCTGCCCTTCGTTCATGTAGCCCTGCGTCTGGGTCAGCAATACGAGGCTATTCTGGACAGCAATCCCGAACAGAGCGATGAAGCCGACGGCCGACGAGACATTGAGGCTTTCCCCTGATACGAGCAATGCCGCCACGCCGCCGATGAACGCGCTGGGCACGGAGGCCAGAATCATGGCGGCCTTCCCCAGTGTGCCGAGGGCGAGGAACAGCAGCATGAACACCACCACCAGCGCGACGACGGAGGCCAACGCGAGTGAGCGCATCGCGCGTTGCTGGTTCTGGAATTGCCCCCCGAAGACCACATAGTACCCGCTCGGAAGGCTGATGCTCGCCAGGCCCCGCTTGATATCGTCGACCACGCTGCCCAGATCGCGGCCCTGGATGCCGGCGTTGATGCTGAGCCTTCTACTCATGGCCTCGCGCCAGATCACGTTGGGTCCCTCTGACAGCGTGACGCGAGCGACTTCCGACAACGGAATGCGCATGCCGGAGGGTGTATCCACCAGGATCCCGCCGATCGCCGACAGGTCGTTGCGGATCGCGTCGGGGAAGCGCGCGAAGACGCCGTAGCTGCGCTGATTGCGCCACAACTGGGTGAGTTCCTCGCCGCCGACAGCCAGCCGCACGACCTCCGAGACCTGCCCGACCGACACGCCGTAGCGGGCCGCCGCTCCCCGGTCCACCTGCACCTGGACCTGCGGGATCCCCGACACCTGATCCATCTTCAGGTCGGTGATTCCCGGCACACCACCCATCAGCTCCTCGATCTGCTTGCCTTTCTGGGTGAGCACGTCGATGTCCGGGCCGAACAGCTTCACCTGCAGGGGTGCCGGCGTGCCCTCCAGACTTTCATCGATCTTGAGCTGCAGGGGCTGGGTGAATGCAACGCCCACCCCGAGGACCTCGCTGACCTGCTCACGGACCTCCGCGAGGAGCTTTTCCGTTGGCTTGCTCCTCTCTTTGCGGGGCTTCAGGTTGACGATGATCTCGCCCGAGTTCACCGGCAGCACGCAGCCGATGGCGCGCTCGGAGCGCCCGTTGCGGCGCACCGTGTCGGTCACATCGGGATTATCCAGGAGGATCTGCTCAATCTGCGAGGTGATCCGGTCGTTCTCCTCCAGAGACGTCTCAGCAGGCGTGAGGGTGGAGACGACCCAGGTGCCCTCATCGAGGCCCGGCATGAAATCCTTGCCGACCATACCCATGGCGATCGCCGCTGGGATGAGCAGACCGAAGGCCAGCAGGATCACCGCCGACTTGTTCGTGAGGCAGTACTCGAGGACGGGCACGTAGGCGCGCTTGATGAGTGACACGACGAGAACGTCGTCGTTGCCTGAGGCACCCGATCGGGGACGCAGGAGCCGCAGACTCAGCACCGGCGTCACGGTGAGGGAGATCACGAGAGCCACGAGCATCGCCGATGCGACGGTGATGGCGAGCGGGCGGAATAGCAGCCCCTCATACCCGCCCATCATGAATAGGGGCAGGAAAACGGCCACGATGATGATGGTTGCGAAGGCGATTGGGCGCCCGACCTCGATGGCCGCCCCGCGGGCGACGGCTGCTCTACTCGGGGCGCCGCCGGCCCGGTCGCGAGACTTTTGGAGGCGATGGTAGATGTTCTCCACCATGATGATGGAGGCGTCCACCATGATCCCGATCGCGATGGCCAGTCCGCCCAACGACATCGTGTTGAGCCCGACGCCGAGGGACTTCATGAGTATCCCCGCGATGCCAACAGACAGGGGAATTGATGCCGCTACGATCAGAGTGCTGCGCGGGTCACCCAGGAAGACGAACAGCACGATTACCACGAGAACCGCACCGAAGAGAATGGCGTGCATCACGCTGTCCAGCGAGGCGTTGATCAGGTGGGTCTGGTCATAGTAGGGAGTGAGACGAACGCCCTCGGGCAGCGTGGGCTGCATGTCGTCGAGGGCCTTCTCGATGCCCTCAACGACCTCCACGGTGTCGGCCGTAGGCTGCTTGATGACCAGGCACACGACGGTCTCCTCGCTATTCCTGGTGGCAATCCCACGGCGGATGGCGGTGCTCTCGGAGACGTCTGCGAGGTCTCTGAGGAACACCGGCACGCCCGAGCGTGCTGCAACGACCGTGTCGCGGATATCCTGCACCGATGAGAAGCGCCCGATCCCTCGCACCGTGTACTCCGTCGGACCAGTGCTCACGAATCCGCCGGCCGCGTTTTCATTGCCGCTCTCGATGGCCTCCTCGACCTCGGCGAGAGTGATGTCGAAGGACTGCAGCGCTTCCGGGCGGATGGTCACACGGTACTGGCGCAGGTAGCCGCCCATGTTGAGGACTTCGGCCACACCCGGCACGTTGAGCAGCGTGTACCTGAGCTGCCACTCCGCGAACTCCCGCCTATCCAGTAGCGGGAGTTCGCCTTCGACGGCAAGCTCGTACACCTCGGCGAGCCGCGTCGTGGCGCTGCTGATGACGGGCGGCTCGGTGCCCGGCGGCAACTGGCCGATTGCCTGGCTCATCCGTTCCGTGACGAACTGCCTCGCCGGCCAGAAGTCGGTCTCGATGCCGAACTCGACAACCACCGAAGAGAGGCCCTGGGTGGTCTGTGAGCGCACTCGCAGCACCCCCGGCAGCCCGTTCATCGCCGCCTCCAGCGGGCGCGTGATCATCATCTCGATTTCTTCGGCAGCCATCGCCTCGTTCTCTGCGACGATGGTGAAGACCGGGATGAGGATGTCGGGGTACACGTTGCGCCGCATCTGCTGGTAGGCAGCGACGCCGAATACCGTGGCAAGGGCGATCAGCATCACCACAACAATCTGCTGCCGGAAGGCCCAGTGGATGACCTTGTCGATGAGACTCTCTGTTGTCCTGTGTTCATCCATGATAGGGGGCCTCAATGACCGTCCGCGCATCCGGCTTCGAGTGTGCCGGTTCCCAGTGCGGTCTTCAACTGGTACTGTCCCGTCACCACGGCCACGTCACCGCGCTTCAGCCCGCTGACGATCTCGATGTCGTCACCATGCCGGGAGCCTGTCTCTACGTCCATCTTGTCGAAGCTCCCGCACACGCTCTCACCCGCGGCCTCGTCCTCTGGGCAGTCGGCGCAAGCGATGAACACAACCTGCTTCCCGCCCTCGTCCAGGACGGCATGCCTTGGCAGCAGAATCGCTTCCTTCTCAGCCTGGGTGATGATGTCCACGGAGGCGAACATCCCGGGTTGCAGAGCGCCCGCAACATTCGGGACCTGGCAGCGGACCTTCGCGGTTCGGGCTTCGGTGTCCAGAGCCCGGGCGATGTGGGTGACCTTCCCGTCGAAGATCTGGTCCGGGTAACTGCGGACGCGGACGACAACATCCGCGCCGACAGGCACACGTGCGAGGTCCTTCTCGTACGCTGCGGCCCAGACCCACACCGGATCGATGCCCTCGATGGTGAAGAGGTCCTGGGATGACTGGATCGCCTGACCCGTGCTCACGTCGCGAGCCGTGATGACTCCCGATATGGGCGCCGTGATCGTGATGCTCGCGGCGCTGCCTGCCGATCTGCCACCGGTGGCCCGGAATGCGCTCAGACTCGCCTGCGCGGCACTGACCTGTGCGCGCGCCATGGCGAGATCGGCCTCGACGGCTTGCAGCTCGCGCCGGGCGTTGAGATTGCCGCGCGCCACGCGTTCCTCACGGGACAACGCGGATCGGGTCAGCTTGAGGTGGCGCCGTGCGCGGCCCAACTCCGCCTGGGCATTGCGCAAGTCCCTGTCGGCGTCGTCGACGGCATTCTGGGCATCCCTGACCTCCTTGATGGAGTAGAGGTCCTGGCTGGAAATGCTGCTCTCGCGCTGCATCGCTGTCTGGGCGATGTCCAGGTGGGTGGTCGCTTCCTCGTGCTCAGCCTCGGCCTGGGCCAGGTCTGCTTCCTCACGCTCCACGTCGCGCTTCGCCACGAGCCCGGTCTCGAAGAGACGCTGGGCCCTGGCGTAGGCGGCCTTCCGTACACGGACCTGTGCCCGCGCCGTATTGAGTTCGGCGCGCGCGGAGGCCACTTCCCGCTTCGCCGATTCCACCGGCCCGGCGCTGAACGCCTTCGAACTCGCGAGCTTCTTGACGCGACTCAGCTCGGACGCTGCGGCCTCCCGAGCCTTCTGAGCCCGATCGACATCAGCTTCGGCCGTCAGCACCGCAGCGTCCCCGGCAGCTTGTTCTCGCCTGGCGGCCTCCAGCGGGCCCTCGGTGATTGCACCGGCGTCCACAAGCGCCCGGAGCGCCTTCAGACGCCCGGACGCCGCCTTCTCCTGAGCCCGCGCCCCGGACAGAGCGCCCTGCACCTCCGCCACGTCACGGCTCGCCACTACTGCCAATGTCTGCCCGGTCTTCACGGTATCGCCGACGCGAGCGTTCAGGGACACAATGCGCCCGTCCACCGGTGAGCCAACCCGGGCCATCTTCTCCGCGTTGGCTGCCACTTCGCCCGAGAGCGTGAAGTACTCAGGCACGAGGCGCCGACCGACCCGTATGGTCTCGAGACCATCCAGGTGCAGGCCTTCGTCATGTTCGTCGCCCTCGGCTTCGTGGTCGTGGCCCTCATGGCCGGCTTCCTCTGCGGCTTCGGCCTCTTCGGCGTGCTCGTCATGGTCCGCCGCTCCCCGGGCCGAGTGCAGCCAGACCATGCCCAGGGTTGCGCTCAGCACGAGCGCCAGGGCCGCTATCAACGGGATCGCGCGCTTCTTCATGGGCCTATCACCCTTATCGGTTTCGTTCTGTCGATAGTGCTGGGTGCGGAGCCGTCCGGATTGGCGTTTGCGTGCATGGCATCGGTCTGCGGCGCCGGAGCGGCCGGTGTCTCGGTTGAGACCATCTCGATGCGCAGCCCTTCGGGGGCCGGCGAGAGAGGATCGACCCCCGCCGCCCATACGAGTTGCGCCAACGCTTTGAGATGTTCGGCAATGGCGGTCTGGTAGGCCAGGTTTACGTCGCGCAGGGCCTGGCGCGCCTCAAGGACGTCCAGCAGAGTCGTCGCGCCCTCCTGGTAGCCGATGACCACTATCTCCGACAATCTGCGCGACTGCTCCAGGACGTTCTCGCGCAGCTCCCAAACCTGTGTCTCGGTGCTGGTGATCGTGGCGACGGCCACAGTCACGTCCAGGCGGATCGCGTTGAAGATCTCTTCGAGCGCCTTGCGCCTGGCCTCGAGCTGCGCCGAAGCCTTTCGCTGCTCCGAGCGCAGGGAGCCCCAGTCCAGGCTGGGGATGGTGAGCATAACGCCCACGCCCCCGGGGCCGGAGAAATCCTCGCGCAAGTACTGCACGGCCAAGTCGGGCTTGCGGGCCGCCTTCGCGACGGCCTCATCGCCGGATGCCTGCTCCACGTCCGCGAGAGCCCGCTTGACCTCGGGCCGATGCTCCTCGGCATACGCGGACAACTGCTGAACGTCGGCGGCAACGCGCGCCAGGGGTAACTCGTTGGGAAGCTCCAGCGGGGCCCAGGGCTTCAACCCCATCGCAGCGTTCAGTCTCGCCTTCGCGCGGGCCGCTTCGGCTTCCGAATGCGCGAGTTGCTGACGGGCTCGCGCCACTTCCACCGAGGCCTTCATGGGGTGCATGCGTGGCTGGTTGCCGGCGTCAAACTGCTTCTGCGCGGCCTCGGCAACTGTCCCCGAGTAGGCGAGGTTCTCGCCGTCCACGCGCAACGTGGCCTGGGCCAGCACCGCGTCCCAGTAGGCGGTCATGGCGCCAAACGCTACAGCATGTCGCATCGCCTGCTCGGCAGCGTTCGACGCCAGCAGCCCGCCGTTCGCGGCCCGGGTGCGCGCCTGGCGGGCCCCGTTGATCTCCAGTGGCTGGGCGATCACAATCGCTTCGCCGACGCCATCTTCGCCGAGAACGGTGGCCCCGATGCTGATCTCCGGCGTGGTCCTGGCGCGGGCCGCGTCGAGGTCAGCCTCCGCGGCATTCTTCTCCCAGGCGACCACTTCGAGAGATGGATGGTTTCCCAGAGCGGTACGGACCGCGGACTCGACGCTCAGGGCTTCCGCCGCGAAGAGCGTTGAGGCGCAACCGAGTAGAGCGACTGCCGCGATGAGGAAAGCCCCACTGGCGGCGGTTAAGGTATGCATGGTTGATACAGCCTCCTGGTGGTTGTGGCGGCGGTGCGACGCGCGGCGCCAAAGACGCGAGCGCTGCTTCACCCGTATCGCGATGGATCAGCAGTGACAGCGCGCAGGTTCGTGCGGAGACGGAGCAGTGCCGCCGATCTGTGGCACCGGTTCGCTCGCGAACGCACTCGCGCTAGTCGTCGCTGACAGGAATTGGGTGACTACCGTTCAGGGGGCTTGAATAGCTCGATGGGGTGACCGTTGGCCGCAATGACGTACTCGCGTCCCTGCTCGCAGAGGGATGGTACAGGAGCCAGGACGACGAAATTCAGAGGTAACGGCCCGATGAGGCTGATTCCGGTGTCGCAGCAGAGACAGTCGCAGGACGAAGTCTCGTGCTCGTGGGAATCGGAGTGACTACATGACATATCGGCAGACGTGGCGCAGTTGCCCGCCAGAAGGCAGGCAACGACCAGTACAGGCAGCAACCTTACGAGTCTTGTCGAAGCCGACATGCACGCTCCAGTCGCAGTCTATAACACCATTACCTATAACGCCTGGGCTCTGGCGTGTGTTCCCGGCCGCAGGCTAATGCCCAACTGCACAAGTCCGATCATAGCAACTCAGGGGCCGGCACTGCGCATCGGCAGGATGCAGCGCTGCCGCGCGATCGGCGCGCTGCTCGATTCCGCGCGAGATCACTGCTCGATCAGCCTGTGGCCGCAGTCGACGAGGAGGCCAGAGCGGGATTGCCTTATTTCGGCTTCTTGATCCGGCGGTTTGTACTCGCCTTGTATGAAGGCAGGGCCAGGATCGTCTGCGTGGGCAGC
>JALGSS010000214.1 GCA_029821745.1 Candidatus Zipacnadia bacterium | reverse complement strand
GGCGGTATGATGGGCCCAGGTGGAATGATGGGCATGGGCGGACGAGCGGACCTGAGCAAGGAGGGTCTGTTCGAAGTCCCGGCAACCGGCGGCAATGTGAAGAGAATGGTGCAGGGCCGCGCCATCATCCAGGACAGCGCCGGCAAGCTGATTGTGTACACGTTCCAGGGAGCAGGCAGCGGCGGCTACCAGGATTGGGGCATTTACGGAATCAGTTTCGGAGGCAGTGGCAAGGCCCGCTGGTATCCCGCGAACCTGCCATGGGTCAGACTTTCACCGAAGGGCGATCTGTTCGCCATTCCGTACGACAAGGCCAAGGCAATCGTTTTCTTCCCCGCCAAGGCCAACACTCAGCAGAATGCTGGTTATGTACCGGCCGAGAACCGTACGACGCCGGCAGCGTGGATTGCCTCAGGCGACGGCATCTGGTTGGTGCACAATGAAGCGCCGGCGCAGCCCGCGGGCGGCATGATGATGGGTCCCGGCGGCATGATGGGCGGCGGGATGATGGGTCCTGAGATGGGCATGATGGGTGGCATGGGCATGATGGGCGGTATGGGCATGATGGGTGGTATGGCCCAGAACTACAGCATCGCCATCGGCAAGAAGGACCAGAGTATCACGCCCATCGTGAAGAAGGTCGGCAAGGAAAGCCACGCCGTGTCGATCCCCGGCAGCACCGACATCGCCGCGTGCCTGTCCTCCGGGCAGGGCGCGGGTGCTCAGGCACAGCCGTGGCCCGGCCCGAAGCAGGGCATCTACATCTACGACGGGAAGGGCAACGAGAAGCGCAAGCTCACCGGCGAGCGCGCGATCGCGATGGAAGCGTCTCCGGACGGCAAGTACGTCGCGTTCGTGTGGGGCGACAAGCTCCCACTCTCGCTGTCAGTCGCCCCCGTTGATGGGCGCATGGTTCGGCGCGTTGCTCACAATCTCGTCGGGATCGTTGGCGGCTGCAAGCCCTTCGCCTGGTCCGCTGACAGCAAGTCCCTGGCCTACGGCGCCGAAGACGAGACGGCGAACGGTGTTTTTGTGGTGAACGTAGAGACGGGCCGGACGATTCGTTTGTCCTCGGCCCCCAGTACCAAAGCTGCGGCACCGGCCCGACCGGCCGGCGGCGGCGGCAGGTAGGCAGCTACAGAAGGAGGCGATGTGATGCGTTATCTGCTCTTTACCGCATTTCTGCTGGTCGTCGCACCCGTCGCTGTCTGGGCCCAGGGCATGATGATGGGGCCTGAGATGGGCATGATGGGCGGCGGCATGATGGGCGGCATGGGGATGGGCGGCTCGCCCATGGACATCGACCCCGTGTGGTCCCCGAATGGAAGATGGATCGCGTTCAACCGGACCGTTGGCGGGCAGGCGGGCGGCGGCAGCGCCCAGCTCGGCATCGTCCCGTCGAATAAGGGTACACAGGACAAGCCCAGTCTCATCAACAATCTCAGACCACTCGTGTGGACCTCGGACAGCTCTGCTGTCATCTGTGGCCTGAGCGGTGGCCAGACCGGCCAGAACCCGTACGCCGGTTTCTGGCTCGTGAACCGCAGGAAGGGCAACAGCGGGATCACGCTTGTCGTCCTCGGCACGAACCCGCAGTATGCCCGGTACGCTCCCGACGGCAAGAAGATCATGCTGGTGGACCAGACGGGCAAGGACCAGCATGAGATTCTCGTGGGCGTCGGCAAGTCGACGCCCACGGTGTTCTATTCCACTCGCGGTGGCGAGAAGCTCTTGGGAGCCGGATGGAACGACACAAGCGACGGCCTCTGGGTACTTGTGGAAGTGCCCGGCGGGAAAGCCCTCCAGCCCGGCGACCCAATACCCAAGGAAGCCCTGCGCAAGACCGGCATGGGCGGCATGATGATGGGCGGCGGGATGATGGGCGGCGGAATGATGGGTCCCGAGATGGGCATGATGGGCGGCGGAATGATGGGACCTGGCGGCATGATGGGCGGAGGAATGATGGGCGCGGGTGCCCAATCCAAGACCGTTCTCGTCACCATGAGCCTGGACCGCTCGAGCCGCAAGGTGATCGGTGAGGACATCGTCGCGGCTGACTGGTGTCCGACCCGTCCGCTGATTGCGATGCGCCGCCGGATCGTGAAGAAGGCCCCGCAGCAGCCCGGAATGATGGGACCCGGCGGGATGGGTCCTGGCGGAATGATGGGACCTGAGATGGGCATGATGGGCGGCGGCATGATGGGTGGCATGGGCGCGACGACCACCGAGGAGTACATGGCGGTCCGCAGGCCCGACGACGACCCGAAGGATGAGAAGCGCTTCGGTTACGCGACCATCCCAATGGAGGGTCTGCGCTGGGCCCCGGACGGCAAGATGCTGCTTGGCTCGAACGCCAAGGAGCGCCGCGTCTTCGCGGTCCAGCCCCCGGTTGGCCCGATCTACGAAGTCGCGCAGAACTTCGACGATACCATCAAGGCGCCGACGTCCCAGTCCGCCGCATGGTCGCCTGATGGCAAGAAGATCGTCTACCCCGGCGTGACCAGCGTCACGGAGAACAACGAGAACTATGTGATCCGTGGTCTCGTGATCCGCGACCTGCAGAGCGCCGACCCGATCCAGCTCACCGCCAACAAGGCCCGCGCGATGGGCATGATGGGCGGCGGGATGATGGGACCAGGGATGATGGGTCCGGGCGGAATGATGCGCTAACCCTCAGCCTCATCTGAGCAACACTGCGGCCGCCTCTTCTCCTCTGAGGCGGCCGCTTCCATATCTGACAGGTCCTTGCAGGCCCGTCGACGAAGCATACGTTGCTCCGGCCATACACTCGCAGAACTTGCCGACCCGAGGTGCATCATGCTGACGGATGTTAAGGTCAAGTCGCTTGACGTCTTCTACACTCCCTGCGTTGCGAGAACCCCTCTGAAGTTCGGTGCCGTGGTCGTGGAGTACCTGGACTTCTGCAAGGTGAGGGCGGTCGTCGAGAACCGCAAGGGCGAGACCGCCGAGGGCTGGGGCGGGATCTTCATCATGGATTTCTGGGGATGGCCCGAACCCTCCTTGACTCACGAGGCCAAGGAAGCCGCGATGAAAGACGTCGTCCATGGCTTCTGCGATCTGGCCCTGGGCTATCCTGACTTCGCGCATCCCATCGACCTGTTCCATGACATCGAAGATGACCTGCGCTCGCTGAACCACGAGGTCTGCGCGACCCGGCAACTGAGCCCCGAGCAGCCCTTCCTCAGTGCTCTGGTCTGCGCGTCTCCGGCGGACGCGGCGATCCATGACGCCTTCGGCAATGTGAACGGCATCGACGTCTACGAGGGCTACAGCGCTGAGTTCATGGACAACGATCTGTCCAAGTGGCTGGGTGCCGATTTCCAGGGCAAGTACCCGTCCGATTACATCCGCCAGGAGTACCAGGCCAGAGTGCCGATCTTCCACCTGTGCGGCGGTCTGGACAAGTTGACGCGAGACGAGGTCGACGATAGCGACCCGGACGACGGGTACCCGAACAGCCTGGAGGATTGGATCGCCAAAGAAGGCATGTACTGCCTGAAGGTGAAGCTGCGGGGCAACGATCTGGAGTGGGACATCGACCGCACGATCCAGGTGCATGACATCGGCCGGCGCGAGTTGGACAAGCTGGGCATCGAGCCGCTGCACGTTACGGCCGACACGAATGAGCAGTGCGAGAGTCCCGGCTACATCATCGAGATGCTGCACAAGATTCAGGAGCGTTCGCCGGAGTGCTACGAGCGGCTCCTGTACATTGAGCAGCCGACGGGGCGCGACTTGAAGGCGACGGCCCACGACATGCGCGAGCTGTCAAAGCTCAAGCCGGTGATCGTCGACGAGAGTCTGACGGATCTGGAGAGCTTCGACCTCGCCCTCGAGCAGGGCTGGTCGGGGATCGCCCTGAAGAGCTGCAAGTGCCAGAGCTCGGACGCGATCTTCTGGTCGAAGGCGCAGGAGTTGGGCATCCCCTTCAGCGTGCAGGACCTGACCAATCCCTCGCTCTCGCTGATGCACTCCGTGGGCCTGGGCGCGCGGCTGCACACAATCATGGGGGTGGAGGCCAACAGCCGCCAGTTCTTCCCCGAGTCGACCCAGGGGGCCGAGAAGGCGGTCCACGGGGGCATCTTCAGTATTGTCCGGGGCGACGCGGATACGTCCAGTTTGCAGGGCACGGGGTTGGGGTACCAGATGGACAAGATGGTGGCCGCGGGCTGGAGGCCGGAGGGTTAGTGCGGGCGCTGTGGCCGTGGCTGGGCGGGTTCGCGATGGACCTGGGTGTCGGCCTGAGCCTGGGCTCGTACTACACCGTGACCTACTTTGGTCGTGCGCAGGCGCCACTGCCGGGCTTTGTCGCGCTTGGCGCCCCGTTCCAGTACTACGTTCTCATCGGAGACGTACAGGATACGCGAGTACAGGCGTGGGTGTGGATGGCGTGCCTCCCGCTCGTGGGAGGCCTGTGGCGGGTGTCGATCTGGGCCTCGGGACGTCTCGCCGGCGGGACATGGCGCGTATCGGACGTGTGTCTGGGGGTCGGGCTGGTCGCTGCTGGTCCCTCTCCCGGTCCTGGTCGCGTGTCTCGGGTATCAGGATGGCCAGTTCGCCTGGGGCAACTACGTCAGCGCGTGCCTGCGCCGTCGGTTCGAATTGTCGCCTGGGTGGCTGTCGCCAGTTTACTTCGCGGCTGCCGCAGCCGCGCTTGTGATCAAGGTGCGCGCTGTGTGGCGGGGCCCGGCGCCCGTGAACACGCTGCGTTGTGTGGGGGTCTTCGCGCCGGCGCTCGTCTCCCTCCTGGCCGCGATCTCGGTCCTGGGCTGGTCCGCGGACCTCGCGCATGCCGTCGGAGAGCCGCACCCCTCGCTTGGCCAGGATTGACTCCAGACACGTACCGTGTTATCAGTGTAGGGGCGGGTTGGCAGATCGCAGGGGACCGGGGGGGGGGGCTGGACCCGCGAGTTTCCCCACGGTAGGTCCCGGCAGTGGGTCGTGGCCGGCCCAGAAGCCTGTGTCCTGTCGCTTCTGGATACTGTCTTCTGAGCAGTGAATGTGCCGTCTCATCCGGAGCGTTGCCGGGGGGGCCGGATCGCAGGCGTTAGGTCGTTCGGCAGCAAGGAGGCGCATATTGTGGATGATGCGGCCAAGGACAGCAATGGCGGCTTCTGCGGTGCACTGGTTGTAGACGACGAGGGCAGTCTGCAGTTGTTGGTGCGCGCCATTCTTGAGCACAGTGCCTACCTGGTTGACGTAGCCAAGGACGGGCTGGAAGCCTGCGATCTCGTCAAGACATCACAGTACGACGCGATCATATGCGATATCCGTATGCCGAACATGGACGGGATGGAGTTCTACGCCGAGCTCACGCGCATTGATGCGAAGCAGGCCGGCCGCGTCATCTTCGTCACTGGGCTGGAGTTGGATGACGAGACGAAGGAGCAGGTGCGCCTCAGTGGTCGCCCGATTCTGCACAAGCCCTTCGAGATCGACGATTTCACGAGCACCGTCAATGCCGTTGCCTCGGGCAAGCGTTAGGTCCTGGGAACCATGGCGAAGGTGAAGGTCGTGGTCACGGGTCGATCGCCGTCAGGGGGGACAACGCCGCTGGTCCTCGACTGTGAGGCAGCGTCTGTGGCCGAGGCTTTGGCGGGGGCCTGCGTCGAGTTCGGGATCCCCCTTCTGCGTCGAGATGGATCGGCGCCGATCCCGGGTACAGGTGTTTTCATTGACGGCAAGGACGTGCGACTTGCCGGAGGGACGGCTACGGAATTGCAGGACGGCGGAGTGATCGCGGTGATCTGCGCCTGCCCAGACACCTGATGGCCGGCGGGTTGCGGTCGCGTCCCGACGGGACCAGGCACGGCCCCCGAAACATATTTCCATACCTGTTCGTCCTTACAACTACGATGAGTGTTCTCATGCGAAGCAAAGCGAAGTGGATTGTAGCGTGGGCGGCCCTGTTGGGTCTCACGAGCGCGTGCGTGCCGGCCGCGGGCAAGCCCCGGTGGAGTGCTGAACAGGAGAAGAAGATTGGCGAGCGCGCGGCCAAGGAGATCCAGAAGGACTACGTGATGGTCGACGATCCGGCGACGCTGGCGAAGCTGCAGAACATGGCCGACGTCATCGGTGCAAACACGCCCCGGCCTGAGGTGAAGTACCGGGTCCGCTACGTGAAGGAGAAGAAACGGGGCCCGGAGCCTGAGGTCAACGCATTCAGCCTGCCGGGCGGCATCATCTTCGTCACCGAGGGACTGGTGAAGGCCGTTCACTCCGACCACGAGCTCGCTGGCGTGATGGGTCACGAAATCACGCACAATGTCAACTACGACGGTCTGACTCAGGCCGAACGTGCGGAGAAGATATTCAAGGGAGAGCTGGCTGCCGTACTGGCCAGCATTCTCGTGGGTGGGCTCGACAGCGATCTGTGGCCCAACGTGATGAGGGCCGGCCTGTTCTACCGGCAGGGGGTTCTCGGCGGGTACTCAATCGAGATGGAGAAGCGAGCAGACCAAGGCGGCGTGGAGTACCTGATCGGCACGCCGTGGGATCCAGTGGGCTTGCTGACCTTCATGGAGCGCCTCGCGGCAAAGGAGCGCCGCGACCCTCCGCCCGACCTGGGTAACTTCAAGAGCCACCCTCTCAGCATGGACCGTGTGAAGTACCTCAGCGCCCACCTACGGCGAAGTGGGGTCGACATCAACCGGCGCCACACGGCGAACTGGGACAAGCCGAAGGTTGAAGAAGGCAAGATCAACGGGAAGCCGGCGCAGATCGTTGTCTACCAGGGCCGCCAGGTCTTCGCTTGTGACAAGCCCGCGGACGGCAGCGCGGACCCGAAAGAGCGGGCGACCAGGATCGCCAAGGCCCTTGAGGACGCTCTCGCCGATGGAGCCCAGGCTGCGAGCTTCTCAACCAAGCCGCTCAAGGGCGAGGCGTCCCTGCTCGCCTTCCGCAAGCAGGTGATCTTCACCGCCGGCGAAGACAGTCGGGAGCTTTACGGCAAGTCGCCCGCGGAAGTGGCGCGGAACGCGCTGAAATCCCTGCACAAGGGGCTATTCGCCGAGGGTTTCGGGCGTCTGTATTGATCCGCTGAAGTGGATAAGTGATGCAAACGGCGAGCCATGATTGGCTCGCCGTTCCT
>JALGSS010000213.1 GCA_029821745.1 Candidatus Zipacnadia bacterium | reverse complement strand
GAAGGCCTGATGCGCGAGCGGGCGCAGAGGGGAATCACGATGTGCGGGTACGGTCCCGTAGCGGCGATGATGCTCGCGGCGCTGGAGCTGGGGGCCACGCGTGCGGTGGAGATCACATACGTGAACTCGGGGGATGTGACCGGTTCGTACGCCGACGTTGTCGCCTATCTGGCGATGGCATTCCGGAAGACATAGCGCATGCGGGCGCCGGCTATGCCGCGCTCTGATCGGGAGATGAATTGTCAATGGCCAAGCAGTGGCGAGTCGGTTTGGTCGGTGTCGGTCGCGGGTCGGGCTACGGGAGGCTGCTCGCGGAGGATTCGCGGTGCGACGTCGCTGCCGTTTGTGATCAATCCCCGGACGCACTCGCGCGATTCCAGGAGGGGCTGGCCCTGCCGGACGACCGGTGCTTCCTGGACTACGATGAGTTCGTCGCGTCGGGCTTGGACATCGTGTTCGTGGGCACACCGATCCCCGCTCACGCCGACCAGACCATCGCGGCCATGGATGCGGGATGCCACGTCCTCAGCGAAGTGACGATGTCCAACACTCTTGAGGATTGCCGGCGGATCGTCGAGGCCGTCCGCCGCACCGGGCAGGTCTACATGCTCGCCGAGAACTGCATCTTCTGGCATTTCGTGGACCAGTGGAAGGACCTCGTGGAAGCCGGGAAGCTGGGGACGATCGTCCACGCCGAGTGCGAGTACCTGCATCCCATCCCGTCGCTCATCTATGACCCCGAGACGGGCGAGAAGAAGTGGCGGATCAACCGCCCTCCGCTGCACTACTGCTCCCACTCCCTCGGGCCGATCCTCGACATGACCGAGGACCGGATCGTCCGAGCCTGCGGGATGGGCACGAGCCGCAAGATCTTCGATCTGCCTGAGCCCGGCGCCATCGATATGCAGGTAGCGTTGTTCGAGACCCAGAAGGGCATGACCATCAAGCTGCTGCGCACCTCGCTCTTGCCTCGCGGGAAGGGCATCCACCGGTACTGCCTGCACGGCACGAACGGGTTTGTGGAGACAAGCCAGGACGGCGTCGGCACGGGTCTGGGGCGTCTGTACGTTCACGGCGAGAGCGAGGGCAACCAGGAGATCGACGTGCCGATGAATGACCCGACGCTTCCGGAGAGCGCCCGTGCCGGCGGCCATGGAACCGCCGAGTACGCGCTGCTGAAGAACTTCATCGGGGCCCTGGAGAGCGGCGGCCGCGTGCGCATTGATGAGAGCCGGGGGTTCGACATCACTGTTCCCGGAATCATCGCCCACGAGTCCGCCCTGTGTGGCGGCGAGTGGATGGACGTGCCAAGCGCCGACTGAGCGACTCCCAAGGCCCCGCACGGAAGACGAACTGCGAGTCGCCGCTACTTCAGAGGCGACTCGCGCTGACTCACGGGCATGTCGACCCGTCGGCCCTCGAGGTGTGACAGGAACGCCGCTTGCATGACCTCGATGGGGATGGCCCCAATGCGCCCCGACGACGTATGCTCCCCGCCGCTTTCCATGCGCTGGAACATCTCGCGCATCATGAACACGCGCGGGTGCGCGCCGAGCTTGGCGACGATGTCCACCCAGTCGGGGGGATTGACGTATCCGGATCGCGTCGGAACCGGCTGCGCGGGCGCCTCGACCAACTCCCAACTCTCGTTCGGCTGCGTTTCGGGCCCCGCGCAGCGCCACATTGAGTTGGTGAAGAACGCCAGCCGCGCCTTCGTGCCCCAGAGCACCCAATTGAACTGCCCTGGGTCCTCATTGAAGTTCAGCGTCGCCTGGACGCCGGACTTGTAGCCGAGGGTGAGGTCAACGCGCTCGCCCAGGACCCAGCCTGCCCCTCTGTCGCCCGGCTCGCGATCCCCGACCGTACATGCTCGTCCTTCAATTGAGCAGTACGCCGACACCCAGTCGATCTCATCGGCGAAGATACCCATCGCGTCGATGAGATGGCTGCCGATATTGTGCAACTCCTTGCCGCCACGGCGTGACTTCGCTCCGCCGGTGATATACCGGAAGGTCCCGATGGCGCCCTCGTCGAGCATTCCCCTGATATACCAATACAGTGGGCTGGACTGGCGCTGGTGGCTGATCACGAACTGCACGCCGGCCCGGTCGCAGGCCTCGATCATCGCGTCGCATTCACTGGGTTCAGTGGCCAACGGCTTCTCGCACAGAACGTGCACGCCACAGTTCGCACACGCCAGGACGGGATCCACGTGCCCATCGGCGCAGGTCGCGATATGGACGTAGTCCAGGTTCTCCTTGTCCAGCATCTCGTCAACGTTGTGATACAGGGCCTCGACGCCGGTGTCCTCCCTGAACGCGTTCAGGGCGTCCGGGCTGATGTCACAGCAAGCCACGAGGTCCACGAGGGGGTCATCCGCGGCACGCAGCGGATTGTCCTCGCTGAAAAACCCGATATCCTTCACGTGAGATCTTGCCACGCCGCCATAGCCGATAATGGCCGTTCGGAGCATCGCGATTTCCTCCACGCCAAAAAGAGTGGTGCCAGTGTGGGGTATATTCGCCCGGGGACGCGGCGATATCCTCCAGGCATTCGCGGTGTTTGCGCAAAAGAAAACGTCCCCGGCGGATTGCCGGGGGCGTTTGAGACTGCGTGTAGCTACGAGGTCTATTACTTGAAGTCTTGCGGCTTGGGCACAACCATCTTGCCCTTGCCGGTGGCAGCGCGGCGCTCGCGCTCGATGAAAATGTCGCTGGCGTACTCCGGCACGGGTCGCCCCAACCGCTCGCTGATGCGGGCGACCTTGGTTCGGGCGTGGAAGTCGAGTGCAGCGTTGGCCGCGGCCAACTCCCAGGCATCCAGCGCCTGCTGAAGCCTGCCGGCTCGCTCGTAGATATAGCCCTTCATGTGCAGGGCAAGAGTGCTTCGCGGCGAGACGGCCAGACAGCGGTTGATCTCCTCGATGGCCTGATCGTACTTGCCCTCCTCGACGAAACGCCAGGCGTACGAGTACCGCTCGCGGATCGTGAGTGTGGCGCCGTAAGCGGTGCCGTCCTCGGGGTCGCGCTTGATGCAGTAGTCGTACCAGTCGAGGGCCCTGGGCATATCCGGCACACGTTCCCAGCCGTGAGCGATGAGGCGCTCGACGTACTGGGGATGCTCGAACTGGATGGCTGCCCCGAGCCATTTGGCGGCCTCGGGGTAGTCCTTGATCTTGTCGAAGTAGGTCCAGCCAAGCTCGAAGTATAGGTCGTAGCGGTTCGGGTTCCAGGAGATGCCCTCTTTGAGGGCGTTGACGCCGAGGCGCAGGAACTCGGCCCGGCGCTTCGGGTCATCGGTCTCCACGTACAGGTTGTAGGCTAAGTGCCACCCGGTGATGCGCCAGGGCTCCAGCCAGTGCGGGTCGAGGAGCGTCACAGTGCGCATCAGATTCAGAGCCTTGAGGCTCGCGCCTTCTCCGCTGTCCCACAGTTCGAATGTCTTCATCCAAAGCATCGATGCACCGATCTCGCGGAACCCGCCAAGGATAGCGCCCGCGATGACCCCGGTGATGGCCGTGGGGTCGAACTCGATCAGCTTGGTCATGGGCGTCGGGTTGCGCAGGCCAAGCACGAGACGGTCCATGTTGACGCTGTCGCTGATCGGCTGAAGCAGCACCACCAGCGCGAGGACCATCAGCCATCCGCCAACCTTGTAGCCCTTTATTCTCATAGCTCTCATTAGCAAACTCCCCGGCTTCTTTTATGGTCGGCGAGGGGTGCTACACCTCTCGTTCGTTGAAGCACAAGTAGCCGATCAGCATGATGATCACGACGTACATTAACCCCTGTAAGCCGTGTTTGGTCAGCGTTGTATATGGGACTAGCTGGTCCTTCAGGATGGCTTCTCGCATATCGAAAATCTCGAAGTGAGGAAGCACACGGTAGATGGTTCCCAGCAGAATCTGCGCGACTTTACTGGCACCGCGATCGGGATCCGACAGATCGCGGAAGAAGTCACTCATCTGCCCCACGAAGTAGATGAAGAAGGAGAAGATCGCCGCGAAGATCCATGAGAACACCGTGGACGCGGCAACGGCGAGGGCCACGAGTACAGCCAACTCACAGAACGTGAGCCCAAGGGCCTTCGCGATGTTCCCATACATGAAGTCCATTTGATAGGCCGTGGTACCCGTGTCCGGGTCAATGTTCCTGAACTGCGGAGCCTTGATGGCGAAGACGATGTAGAAGCACAAGGACATCACAAGAACGTTGGCGAGAACTGTGGCGTACCCGCCGAGGAACTTGCCGAACAGGAACTGGGCGCGGCTGACAGGCTTCGCGAGGAGCGTATGGATGGTCCGGCGCTCGATCTCGTCGGCCATCAGACGGGTGCCGAGGAAGATGGCGATGAGCAGGCCGAAGAAGCGGGTGGACCCGAGGCCGATGTCGATGAGCATCTTCAGCTCCGCGCCTGGCTGCAGGTAAGCGAGGACCCACGACGACATGATGATAAGGAGCGCGAAGATCAGGATACCGTTGAGGAAGCGCCGCCGCCAAGATTCGTGGAAAGTCGCCCGGGCGACTCGCCAGATAGGGGGCATGAGACGTGTGAAGAAGTAGGTAGGCCAGTTGCGCACGAGGGACACGACGGCTAGAAGCGCCAACACCCCGAGTGTGATGTGTACGGACTGAACCGGGCCGAAGGCGTACCAGATCAGCGCCCCAAGCACCGCGAGGATGATGATCATATACAGGTCTGATGCAATGCTATGACGTCCCATGCGTTACTGTTCTCCTTTGACGGCCGCGATGAAGACTTCCTCGAGGGAGCGGCGGTCGGGCTGCAGGCCCGTCACGAGGGCGCCGCCCGCGTCGAGAACTCCTGCCGCTTCCAGCGCGGCTGTCTGGGTGCCGAACTTCGCGCGGAACACGCCGGCGGCGTTCTCGGCGGTCTCGGCCATGGCGCCGACCTTGTCGGCCAATGACTGGTCCACATGCTCGGCCGTCAGGCGATAGAAGTCCTGCTCACCGGATAGGACCGTCTCCATTGGCCCCGTGATGACGAGCTTGCCCCGGTTGAGGATGGCGATGTTGTTCGCCAGCGGCTCCATCTCCTTGAGCAGATGGGAACACAGGAAGACGGTCTTGCCGCGTTCGCGAATCTGGAAGATGACGTCGCGAATCTGCATCTGTGCGGAGGGATCCAGACCGGCGGTGGGTTCGTCCATGAAGACGAGGTCGGGGTCATTCAGCAACGCCTGGGCAACGCCCACGCGCTGGAGCATCCCGCGGGAGTAGTTGCGGACGCGGATATGACGACGCGTCCACATTCCGACCAGCTCGAGCAGCTCCTGGGTCCGCGTCCCAAGCTCCTTGCCGGAGAGGCCGAACAGCCCTCCGTAGAAGGCCAGTAGCTCGACGGCGTTCAGGTGGTCGTAGAAGTAGGGTCCCTCGGGGACAAACCCGATCCGCTCCTTGTAGTCGGGCGACCCCATCGGGTACCCGAGTACTTTCGCGGAGCCGGACGTCGGGAAGATCAGCCCGAGCAGAAGCTTCAGTGTGGTCGTCTTGCCCGATCCGTTGGGGCCCACGAGGCCGAAGATCTGGCCCTCTTCCACTGAGAGGGACAGGTCGAGCAGGCCCACGGCCGTCCCATCGGAGTCGACCCCGTAGGTCTTGTTCAGGTTTTGGGTTTCAATGGCGAGTGCTATGTTGGGGCACCTCCCAGACGATTCCGGGTCACTGCACACGCGCCATACGCGCAATCCCCGGACACAAAACATCAGGCCACCCACAGCGGGTGACACTCAATCCGTCACAAAGTCTAACACCCGTTGCGTTGGCCATGGTTCCCAAAGCTGTGCACCAATCTAACCTTTCCTCGGGCACTTCGTCAACAACGGTGGCAGGCGCGCCCAGGGACGTATGGGCGCCCGTCCGTGTGCGGCCCAATGACCTCTCGCCCCACGTGCCTCAAAGCCGCAAGGTGCCTGCCTGAGAGAGGGCGAACCTGGGCTTGCTGCCGGAACTCTCTGGGAGCCTGCCTGCATGGCTGGGCCGTGTAGACGGCAGATAAGGGGACGGCCAGGAGAGACATCTTGACAGGTAGAGCAAACCATGAGATAATCTTGATATTATCTTATGTTTCTATCAGCTACCGACAGCGACACCGGTGGAATCATCGCGGGATACCCATGGGAGATATCACCAGAGAACTAGAAGCCCTCGTTCGCGACCGATTGGTCGACTGGCCGGCCGGCTGGGAAGGCTATCACTGGCCGGGGTACACCTACGAGCATACGCTCCGCGTTCGTGACTTGGCTCTGGTCCTTGCAGCGCGGGAAGGCGCGGACCCCGACATAGTGCGTTTGGCGGCGCTGCTTCACGACATCCGCAAGGATGCCGGGCGAGAGCACGCCCCGGTGGGTGCCGAGGAGTCGGCGCAGATCCTCGCCGACCATGGCATCAACGGGCAAGTGCGAAGTCGCGTGTGCGACGCCATCGCATCACACTCGGGGGATAACACGCCTGCCGGCCCGCCTGAGAATCTGTGCCTGGGCGACGCCGACCTCATCGACTCGAACTTCGGCCTCGTGGCAACGTGGCGGTTCGTGACGATCCGGTCGGGCCGCGACTTCCAGATCTACGACACGATTGCGGCGATGGCGGAGTGGCTTCCCCAGAAGAACGCGCTGTTGACTGGGCTGTTGACCAGGAGTGGACGTGAAATCGCCCGCCAGCGCGCCGCCAGGATGCAAGTGTTCTGCGAGCAGTTGATGCAGGATGTGCAGAACGCCCATCGCAACGGGACTTTCGGGCTCCTGGACCTGGTGGAGCACATCCACAACGACCGTGGCCGGCACTTCCTTGCGGAGCAACTCGTGGAGATCGAGCGAGAGACGGCGACGCGCAAGGCCGACGGCATGGTGAAGATCGTGTGTCGCTCGCTACGGGCGGAGATCAGCGGACTGCACTGAGGCCTGGCTCACTCAATCTCGATTGCGGCTAACTGCCCCCGCCGCATCCTTTCCACTTCGTCGCAGAAGTCGCTCACCGCGTCAGTGGGCGGTTGTTTGCTGCCCGGCCTCGTGCGGTCCGGCCCCTGAGATGCTCGCCAGGTAGAAGCCGATGTTCGAGACCGACGTGTAGCCCTTCCGGCGCGTGTTGTGCGTCGACCGCACCCACCGGCCTGCCAGTTGGCGGGGTCCATCAGGGCTCCATGACTTGGTGGACGATGGCTCTCCGGTCTGGGGAAGCACTGAGCTGACTCCAACGCAGGTCGTGTGGCATCGTCATGATCAGCTCCTGATCCCGCCGCCCCGTGGGTTTCACGATCCGCTCACCAGCCGCCACCGGGACGCCGCAGCGGAAGTAGGCATAGACGCCTTGGGAACCGTGACCATCCCAGAAGCCCGGATCCTCGGCCAGCATCAGGAAGTGGCAAGTGCCGAACCCGGCTTCGACCAGTTGCTCGAGGAACCGAACGTCCTTGAGTGCAGCGAACATCTGCTCCGGGTGCTGGCCGTTGGTGGGGTACTTGATCTCGATGCAGTGTCTGCAGCGATCGTCGGGCGTGAAGACGACGATGTCCATCTCCCGCTTCAGCAGTGCGGCCTTGTCCAGCCCGAAGAAGCTCACGTTGCGTTCGAGCTGCACCTTCGCGGCCGTACCCACTCTCTGCCTGAGCACGATGGCCAACTCGTACTGGACGCTCGCCTCGTTGTATATCTCCGTGTCCCTGCTGGCGACGGATGCTAGGAATTCATCGATAGCCGCCGAGATCATGCCGTCGAGCTTTTGCATGTGGTCTCCTGTCTTGCGTTCTCCGGTCTGCCCAGGCATCCCACTCCACGCGGACGCCACCACGGGGGATTGCCAACGCCCTGGCCACTATGAACTCGGCCGGCACGCCGCGGGTCGCGTTGCTGACGAGATCGGAGGCGCTCCAACTCCGATGTGCCGACATGCCTTTCCGCCTTGCAGGAGATATTAGGTGCAGGGCCTAGGTTGTGTTGAAAAACCAACGACGCATGGCTGTGACGCCCCACGGAGGCTCTGAGAGGCCTTGCACGGGGCCCCTTCGCATCCCGCAGAGCGGGACGACACCCCGTGCCCATGATTGCCCCTTTTCAACACAACCGCCTACGTCGCCCCTACGTTATAGCCCCAGCACTCGTACGCCTCGCGGATCACATCGGGCGATTCCGGGCCCAACAGCGGCTTGCCCTCGTCGCCCAGCCGCGTGACATCCGCGACGATGGGCACCGTCCCCAGCAACGGAACGCTGAGCTGGTCGGCCATGCGCGCTCCGCCGCCGGTCGAGAAGATGTCGGTGCGCTCGCCGCAGTGCGGGCAGACGAAGCCGCTCATGTTCTCGATGATACCCAGGATCGGCAGTTTGACCGCCTTCACGAAGTTGGCTGCCTTGCGGCAGTCGGCGGTGCTGACCTCCTGGGGCGTGGTCACGATGATCGCGCCGTCCGCATTCGGGAAGGCCTGGGCGACAGTCAGCGGCTCATCGCCGGTCCCGGGCGGCAGATCGCAGACCAGATAGTCGAGGGGACCCCATTCAACGTCTGCGATGAACTGCCGGATGACATTGGAGCGCAACGGGCCGCGCCAGATCACGGGATCGTCCTGGTCTCGTGTCAGGAAGCCCATCGACATGACGGACAGGGACTCGAGCACGGGGACGGGGATGATTGCATTCGTGGAGCCCTGGGCGCGCTCGCCCGTCAGGCCCATCATGATCGGGATCGTCGGCCCGTGGAGGTCCGCATCAAGCAGACCTACGCGCTGGTCACGGATCGCCAGTCCCCACGCGAGATTCGCGGCCACGGTGCTCTTGCCGACGCCGCCCTTCCCGCTAATGATCAGAATCTCGTGCTTGATGGCTTCGGCGCGCTCATCCAGGCGCTTCTGCTGCAGCCGGATCTGGCGCTCCTGCTCTGTGGCTGTAGCCGCGGCCGGGCACGATGCGCAGTCGCCTGAGCACTCGTCCTCTGGCGCGGCCCCATCATCGGGCGCTTGTGCATTCTCCGGGTCCTTCTTCTTCTCGTAGGAGTTACGCCATTGGTCCGACATTACTGCACCTCTTCGCATTGCTGGGAACTTGGCCGCGAGCGCTATGCCTCGCCGGCGAGCTCTCGGTAGTATTGGGTATAGGTCGTGAACGTCATGTCCAGTTGCTGGGCTCGGACGAGGAGAAGGTCGATGGTCGATATCTTCTCGTCGAAACTGCACAGCGACCACGGGTGCTGGACCAGGGAGACGAAGTCCAGGCCGAGCTCGACCGCGTGCTCGATCCAGCGGCCCTCCTGGGCGAAGATATCCACCACAGTCTCAGGGTTCTTCGGGGGCATGGCGAACTCGTAGATGGGCGGGAAGAAAGTGATGTGCCCCGTCGCGCCCTTGAGTACATTGTCGTGCCAGCCATGGCCCGGGATCTCCCAGATGTCCCCGTACCCGTCCGCCTCGTAAGTGTACGCAGGCTTCATTGACGCGGGGATAGCATCCAGCGGCCCGCGCAGGTCGGCGCTGACGTACTTCAGCCCATGGCGGCGGATGATCTCGAGACGCTCCGGCGCACCTGTGAAACCGTTCTCGAAGCCGCAGCCGGGCCGCAGACCGATCACCTCGCGCTCGAAGACGTCCTCGACAAGCTGCTTGCCTCGTCCGACCTCAATCTCCATCTCCTCCAGGCTGACCGCCGGGCCGTGGGGGCGACTGTCCTTAAGCATCTGGTGGGAGTAAGTATGAGTCTGGATGTCGAACAGCGGGTCGTCGAGGAGCTCCCGGTACTTCGGGCCGTCCTGCTCAAGCAGACGTCCCACGACGAAGAATGTCGCCGGGATCTCGTACTTGCGGTGCAGGTGGATGAGCGGAGGCAGGGCTTCCAGCGCATGGTCGATGTTCTCGGTGTCGTACGCGGCGATATATCGGGTCATGATGGACTCCCAGTCCGAGGCTGGTGACGACAACGGTGCTGTTATCCCACTCCCGCGCGGCCTTGTCAAACAGTTTCCCCGGGGAGTGACAACGTTGGCGATGCCGTAGAAGTGCCCGCGGGGACGCAGTCGCCACTCTGTGCCCAATCTTGTGCCTACGCTGAACCGTGGAGTATGCTGGGGCCTCCAGTGGAGCGGGACACGGCGAACACCGAAGTCAGGAGACAATCATGGACTACGATGTCATTGTCGGCGGCGGAGGCACTGCGGGCTCAGTGGCCGCCATCGCCGCTGCGCGTCACGGTGCGAAGACCCTTATCGTGGAGCAGTTCGGCTTCCTCGGGGGCAGCCAGACGGGCGCCCTCGTCATCCCCATGATGGCTTTCTATGCAGGTGACGAGCGCCTGGTCACCGGCATCAGCGACGAGATCATCGGCCGTTGCTCCGCGCTGCCGGGGGATAATGAGGGTATCTTCTTCAACCCCGAGCTCCTGAAGTTCGTGCTCGAGGATATGGTCCTCGAAGCGGGCTGCGAGTTGCTGTACCACACCTTCATCAGCGATACCGCCGTCGAGGACGGCGCCCTCACCGGCATTGAGATCGTCAACAAGTCGGGCAAGCAGGTCCTGAGGGCCCGGCAGTTCATCGAGTCGGATGGCCTCAACCAGTCCGCGAGCCTGCGGTTCACCGTCGGCGGCGTTGACCTGGAGGCCCTCGCGGAGTTCCTGCGGGAGCACGGCGTGAACACGCGCCCGCCGCGTGTGAGCTGTGGGTTCGCCAAAGGCGGCGTGGGCCATGCGCCTCTCGGCGAGATCATGGAGCAGGCTGAGCGCGACGGTGTGATCGGCGCTGAAGAGGGCGCTTACATCCAGTTCTTCTCAATCCCCGGCCGCCCGGGAGAGTTGGGCTTCAACTGCCCGCGAGTCACCCACGTCAACGGCGCGAAGGCCGAGGACCTGGTCAAGGTGCAGGTGCAGGGCCGCAAGAGCATCCCGCGAAAACGGCGCGAAGGCCGAGGACCTGGTCAAGGTGCAGGTGCAGGGCCGCAAGAGCATCCCGCGAATCATGGAGTTCTGCCGCCGGTACTTGGCGGGCTTTGACAACGCGTACCTGGGCGTGACCGCACCGATGGTGGGAATCCGGGAGAGCCGCAGGATCGTCGGGGAATACGTGATGGGCCTTGAGGACTTCCAGGCGGCCCGGAAGTTCGAGGACGGGATCGCGAAGTCCAGCTACCCCGTCGACATCCACAATCCGACCGGAGGCGGCGTCCAGCTTGAGAAGATCCCTCCCGGCGACTACCAGGAGGTCCCCTACCGAAGCCTCGTGCCCTTGGAAGTGGACAACCTGTTGGTGGCGGGGCGCTGCATTTCGACGACCTTCGAGGCCCAATCAGCCATCCGCATCGAGGCGACCTGCAGAGCCATGGGGGAGGCCGCCGGAGTTGCGGCAGCTCTCTGTGTGAAGGAGGGCGTGACACCCCGCGCGCTGGATGTGGTGGCGCTGATGGAGGCCCTGCGCGAGCAAGGGGCTAATGTGCACGGGGTGGGCTGAGAGCTTTTCGGTTGCCGGCGGCCGGTCCTCGAAGGGTCAGTCGCCCGCAACCGCGATCTATCCGGATGGCGAGCGCGGGCACGCAGACTCTAGAACTCCTCAAACTCCGTCCGTGAGATGACCTCGTCCTGCATGCCCGGAGCCAGGCCTCGCCTTCGAGCAGTTCTCGTTGCCATGACCAGGCTGCGTGCCGGGAAAGGGCTGCCTCACGCAAACGGCGAACTTTATCTGTAGCCATCAGTGGCGTTTTTGTCCCTTCCAATATGATTGACCATGCTACAAGGGCCCATTATATTCCACCACGGAGTGCAGGAGTAGCCCCGCACCGACCATGAGACAACCGCAATGAACTGCCCCACGTGTCACGTCGAAATCGATGAACCGGTGCACTTCTGCCCCCACTGTGGGTGGCCTGCTGCGCGGCTTATGGCCGAGCTGCCGGGCAACACTCTCGGCGTCTCCTCGTCCGCGGAATCCGCCCTTCCGCTCCTCCTGAGCAACACCGGCGCCGGCCCCGTCGAGTACTCCGTGCGCATCGCCGACGAGCAACCGTGGGCCTTCCTGCTGTCCTCGGAGGGCCGCAAGACCACATTCGTCCGCGAGCGCCGGCTGCGGCCCGGCAGCGTTGACAACAGCCTGCGCGTCGGGGCCAACGGGCCGGATGTCCCGGCCGCCGCAGACCACATTGCTGTCGAGGTGCGTTCCTGCGACCGGGGTGGCGCCACCGGCGACCACCTGCGCCCCTGGAGTGTGTCGGAGCACCGCTGGCGCACTTGGCAAGTCCACGTCCCGCTCAAGCGCCTGGGCGAGGCCGAGATACACATCGGCCAGACCCTTGTCATCTTCACCACTCACCAGCGAGAGCAGCGCGTGACCGTCCGGAACCTGGGCGGCACCGCGA
>JALGSS010000212.1:928-8750 GCA_029821745.1 Candidatus Zipacnadia bacterium | reverse complement strand
AAGATCACCTTCCGAGAGAACCTGAAGCCGGAAGGAGAGTTCCTGCTCCTCGACGGATACGCCCGCGGGAAGCACCTGCACTACGACGGGAACTCCATCATCAAGTTCAGCGCCGATGGCGAGGACTGGCTGATCGACGGCGACTACCTCGTCCGCAACACCACCGAACACAACATGGTGAGCGTGATCAAGGACGGCCGCTGCGATAGGCTGATGCCCGTCTGCGCCGGGCTCGAGCGCGAGGCCTACCTGCAGAATGCAGCGTTCACCCAGACGAAGCTCAGTGACTACAACGGGGCTGACTGGACCCGGCACATCGCGTGGGTCAAAGGGGAGTTCTTCCTCGTCATCGACGAGTGCGAGGCCAGGGACGAGGCCGACTACACATTCGAGACGGTGTGGAAGACCCTCGACCGCGGGACCCAGAAACTCACCGACGGGCGTGTCTTCAGCACGGCCGTGAAAACTGGTGGCGGCGTTGGCAGCCAGGGCCTCCGACGCGTGAACGCGCCCGCGGACGGCATTGCCACCGCAGTGAAGTTCGCCAACCGTGCGTCGCGGCTGGATTTCGTTATTGAGCTTGCGGAAGGCCAGTATGATGTGGAACTCATCGCACAGGGACTGGACACAGGCACTGACAGCTTCTGGCTGTCGGTCGACGGTGGCGAGCCGGTCGCGTTCCACATACCTGTGGGGAAGTTCGGCTCGTCAAGTCGCAGCCACACCAAATCAGAAGCCACGCCCAACGTGACCGTTCCCTCTGACGGGCGCCATATCATCAGCCTGACACTGCGCGAGAACGCCGGCGTGCTTCTCGACCGGATCATGGTCCGAAACGCGGATGGCGAGACGATCGCGGACCTTGAGGCCGAAGACGCTCCTGCGGTGCCTGAGGAGATGCGCGAGGCGGCACCCGACGCGCGTTTCTTCATCAAGTCGGACGGGGCGGCCACGTCTACTGTCAGCACGCGCGTCAACAACGTGGGGCTTCGGATCCGCAAGTTACACCAGCGCTTCGGGGGACACCTCAAGGCCGGCGAGAGCGCAAGCGTCATCAATCTCTTCTACAACGATGCGACAGACGCCCGCAAAGACTACGACGTACGGCGACTTGGCGCACGCAGCGCCTTGATACTCAAGGACGGGAAGCCCTTCGGCATCTACACAGCCGACGCGTCAGAGCTGGGAATGCCGATGCTGGCGACGAATGCGGCGTGCCTCATGGTCGCCGGGTCCGACCTATACCTCGTTGACGTGTCGCGCCTCAGTGGCCTGGGCGTCGCGACAGACAAGCCCGTGTCCGCGAGGATAGATCTCGCGTATGGGTATGGCCTGGTCCGCGCGGCATCAGCAACACAGGTTCAGTTGCCCGGTGGAGACAGTTACGAACTGCCGGCCGGCGACACCGACTTCGATGCATCGATGGTGGGCGACATCAGCATGCTGCAGGCTTTGAGGTCGCTGCCCGAAATGCTTGCGGCAAAGGCAGCTCCGACGAGAGAGGCGACACCCGGTTCCCCCGCCACTAGCGGGTTCGTCCAAGCCTGGAGCATCCCGGCTGTGGAGCAGGATGACCTCGTCGCCCAAGTCATGAAGCTGCTGGCAGCGGACCTGGACAACGACGGGGCGGAGGAAGTCCTGTGCCTGAGGGGGGATACGGCCCTGTGTGTGGATGCGACAGGCAAAGTACGGTGGCAGTTCGCGACTGAGGGCATCCTGCGCGCGATTGCAGTCGCCGACCTCGAAGGCGACGGGGCCGTTGAGGTGCTGTTCGGTGGAGACGACGAGAATCTGTACATCACCGACGCGAGTGGTAATGAACTCAGGCGCCACCACATGGACACGCCCCTTCGCGTGGGCACGAGCAGTGTCAGGGCGCCCCAAATAGCTAGTATTTGCGTAGGGGATGTTGACTTGGACGCAGCAAACGATATCATAGTCGGCACGCGCAACGGGAACATCGCCCGGCTCAACCTGCAACTGGAGCAACTGTGGACCTTCGACCGCGTTGAGCATGGCACGCGAGGCATGATGCTGGTGGACCTCGAGGGCGACCCGAAGCTCGAGATCGTGGCTGAGAACAAGTATGGGGCCGTGGAGATCGTGAGTGCCGATGGAGACGCTCAACCGGGCGTCTACTCAGAGCTCGGCGACGTGGAGATGGCGGTCGGCGACATCAACGGCGACGGCAAACTGGAGATCGCCAATGGATCCTCCACCGGTGCCTTCGTGTGTCAGAGCTACCCGGGGCCCAAGCTGTTCGAGTTCCCGAACTATGGCTACGCAGTCACCGACGTCCGGTTGTTTCGCGCACAGCCGGACGCCGACCCTCTCGTGGCTCTCTCCAGCGAGACGGGGTATGTATACTGTCTGGATGCATCGGGCCAGGTGGTTGCTCAGAACCAACTCGGCTCGGCGCCGCTCGCCCTACAACCCATCTACGAGGGCGGACAGGCCGCTTTGCTCGTCGGTTGCAGGGACGGTAGCCTGCTGGCCCTCGATGCCAGGGCGCAGGTCGTGCGGCAGGCCACCATCGACGGTCCGGTTGATGTGATTTCGGTGCAGCGCACTGATGGGCAGCCCGCCCGTGTGGTTGTTGGCCACGGCGGCGCTGTAACGGCCCTGGCGCTGGAGTAGCGGCGGCGGCTGTGACCGACCTCTTGCTCAACGCACACACGGGAAGTACCCAACAGCGACTGAAAGGAAGTATGTCATGTCCAAGCTGGCTATTGACGGCGGATCTCCCACCCGAACCCGCCCCTATCCCGCGCGTGTCCAGATCGACAAGCGCGAGGTTCTCGCCGTCATGGAACTCATGCTTGACGCGCAGTCAGGCGGCGCCTTCGACCGCTACGGCGGCGTTCACGTGGACGCGTACGAACAGGAATTCGCCGAATTCATCGGCGTCCCATTCGGGACTGCTGTGAGCGCCGGCACGGCGGCGGTCCACACGGCTCTCGGGGCCCTGCAACTGGATCCGTTCTGCGAAGTCATCTCCTCGCCGATCACCGATCCGGGAGCCGTCGGACCCATCTTGTGGAACAACTGCATCCCTATCTTCGCCGACGCCGATCCCGAGACCATGAACATGGATCCCGAGTCGGTACGCGAGCGGATCACGGACAAGACTCGGGCCATCATCTGCGGCTACATCGCTGGGGCTCCGTGTGATATGGACCCGATCATGGAGATCGCGGCGGAGCACGACCTGTACGTGATCGAGGACTGCAGTCAGGCTCACGGGTGTAAGTACGGCGGGAAGATGGGCGGCTCCATCGGGCATCTGGCGGCCTTCAGTCTCATGAGTGGTAAGCACTCAACCGCAGGCGGCCAGGGCGGCATGGTTGTCTGCAAGGACGAGGAGCTCTACTGGAACGCCAAGCGCTTCGCCGACCGTGGGAAGCCCTTCAACTCCGACACGCCGGGCAACATGTTCCTGGGGAACAACTACCGCATGACAGATCTGGAAGCCTGCGTCGGTCGCATCCAGCTTCAGAAGCTGCCGACGATCACAGGCAACAGGCAGCAGGCCGCCGCGTGGCTGGCCGACGAGATATCGGACCTCGAGGGCGTCCATATGGGCAAGGTCTACGACAAGGCCGAATCCGCCTACTGGTTCATCAACATCAGGTTCGAGGCCGAGAAGTACACGGTCAGCAAAGCTGAGTTTGCCGCCGCTGTTGGCGCGGAGGGCGTCCCCATGGGGGCAGCGTACGAAGCCATCGTTCCGGAGCAGTACTGGATCCTGCACAAGCACGCGTATGGCGATTCGGGATTCCCGTGGAACGCTCCACAGTATGGGCGAGAGGTGGACTACGAGAACTGCGTCCCCGGGGCTCGGCAGGCCGTGGACAACCATATGATGACTACAGTTCACGAGTGCTTCACTGAGGAAGACGCGAGGGACACCGGCCGAGCGCTGCGCAAGGTCGAGCAGGCCTACCTGAAGTAGCCTGCTGTGTAGGCACGACGCGGCACTGCGGGCGTTCAGCCCCGAGCAGGCTTGCGCCCACACTGCGTTCCCTGTATCGCTCGTGCTCTGTGGGGAAGCAGTAGGATGCCGCGCGAAGGCATACTGAAGGGATGAGATGAAGAGCGTCTGCGGGAGTGAGGCAACTGTGGGACACTATGGGTTTGGCGTCGTGGGCTGCGGAGTGATCTCGGATACCCATATCAAGGCCATCGATCAACTAGAGAATGCAGAACTGGTGGCCGTATGCG
Organism: Candidatus Zipacnadia bacterium; assembly: GCA_029821745.1. Lineage (GTDB taxonomy): Bacteria > Armatimonadota > Zipacnadia > Zipacnadales > JABUFB01 > JALGSS01. The sequence continues at coordinate 4,529 of JALGSS010000212.1, read as the reverse complement.
ACACGCGAGAGGAAGCGGCGAACGCCAAGGCGGCCAAGTGGGAGTGCGCCGCCTACACCGACCTTGGGGAGATGCTGGCGCGCGACGACATCCATGTCGTCAACATCGTCGTGCCGTCGGGGCTGCACGCCAAGCTTGGGGTCCAGGCTGCCGACGCGGGCAAGCACGTGATTTGCACCAAGCCCATCGACATCACGCTTGAGGCGATCGACTGCCTCATCGAGGCGGGCGACCGGAACGACGTGCGGATCGGCGTCACCCATCAGTGCAGGGACTACAAGATATACAGGCGCCTGAAGCAGGCGATCGAGGATGGCCGTCTCGGCAAGATCCTCTACGGCAACGTGCGCGTCCCCTGGTACCGCAGCGACGAGTACTACGCCGATGGCTGGCATGGCACAAAGGCGCTGGACGGTGGCGGCGCGCTGATGAACCAGTCGATCCACTACATCGACCTGTTGATCTGGATGATGGGCTCCGTCAAGACCGTCTGCGGCTTCGCCGCGGCCCTAGATCACGACATCGAGGTGGAGGACTGCGCCAACGCCGCGCTCCTCTTTGAGAATGGCTCACACGGGACCATCCAGGGCACGACTTGCACCTATCGTGGGTATGAGGCCCGGTTGGGCATCCACGGCAACAAGGGCAATGTCCTGATCGTTGGTGACGAGCTGCAGATGTGGGATGTTGAGGGCGAGGAGATCGTGCACAACCCCTCTGCCGGCCACACCGGAGGCGCTGCCGATCCCAAGATGGGGATGGTTGGCGAGGCCGTGACGGCCCACGCCAAGCAGATCGGCGATCTGCTGACCGCGATCGAGGATGGCCGCCAACCGGAACTCAGCGCTCGCGAGGCACGGTGCGCCGTCGAGGTCATCCTCGGGATTTACAGGGCCAGCGAGACCCGCCAGTTCATCGACCTCCCGCTGGGATAGGGGAGACGCGAGATCACACAACAATGAGCGCGGGCCTTGGTCGACGGGGCCCGCGCTCAACTATGTCTCCTGCTTCCTGCTCAGATATCCGACTGCCGCGCACGGCAGCTACCCCCAGATCAGCTTCTCCAGCAGGTCCCGCGCCTGGAAGATGTCCTTCTTGCGCTCATCGCCCGCCTCGCGCTCGATGACGATTGGGCCCTTGAAGCGCAGAGCCTTCAGCGCGTTGATCCACTCCGCGAAGTCCACCTGTCCCTCTCCGAGAGGCATCTCCGAGCCCAGTTGGCCCTCCTCCGTCGGCCAGATGCCGTCTTTGGCGTGACACGAGATTACGTGGTTCCCGATGCTGCGGAAGGCGCCGACGGGATCGTCCTTCCCGTACAGGATCAGGTTCGCCGGGTCGAAGTTCACGTACACGTTGTCGCGCCCCAGAGACTCGAGAAACGCGGCCAGATGGCCCGCCTGTTCCTGGCCCGTCTCGAGGCCGATGAACATGCGCTTCTCTTTGCACCAGTCAGCGCACTGCCCCAACGCGGTGTGCATCTGCTTGTGGATGGGGTCCGAGGCATCCGCCGGCAGGAAACCCATGTGCACGAGAATGCCCGGCTGTTGGCACTTGGCCGCGAACTCGATGGATGCGCGCATGATGTCCATGCGTTCCTGGAGTTTCTCCGGGAAGACGAAGCCCACTGTGTTTTCGACGTCGTCCATGCTCGCGTAGCTCTCGCCGGGGAACCCGACGAAGAAGCCCACGGATTCGACCCCCGTCTCGGCCATGCCGGCGACGATCTTCTCCGCGTTCTCATCGGTGTAGAACTCGGGTGGAACGACCCCCATCTGCGTGCAGCGGAATCCCCACTCGCCGATAGCCTTCAGGGACTCAAACGGGTCCTCAATGCCCGTCGAGTGGATGAAAACGCCAATCTCAAGCGGCCTGATCATTCTCTTGATGGCCCCCTTCCTGTTGGTTGCGTGAACCTACCTATTCGACGCGCGGCCGCACTGTCCTCCTGCCGTAAGCAGGAATGGGGCGGAGAGAATGCGAACCATATTGCGTGACAGTGCAACCCGTTACCCAGGAGCGTACCATGCTGAAAGCACTTGTGTTGTTGCTTGCTCTGGCCCCACCGTGCTTCGCCCAGGACGTCCCGACAGAGCGGCTCCAGAATCCCGGGTTCGACAGGGATGCCGATGGTGATGGGTTGCCCGATGGGTGGAGTACAGACGAAGGGCGCATCCAGTGGCACGAGAAGATGTTCATGGGCAAGGACTACGAGATCATCTCTCGCCCCGGAGCCTATGTTCTCGCCACTCAGGACGTTGACCTTGAGAAGGGTCAGAAATACACGCTGACCCTGAAGTGCAAGAGTGACGCCGGTGGCTTGGCAGGGGTGCTTCTCCTCCATGGTGAAGACCGACCCCATCGCGAGATGCCGCTCCTGTGGAATGTCCAGGCTGCCGGCGAGTACGAGGAGTACGTCACCAGCTTCGAGGCCCCCAATCCCGTGGCCTGCGTCTACATCTACAACGTCGCCAGGACGAAGGGAACGGTCTACTACGATCGCGTTTCTCTTCGGGAGGGCGAGCCCGATTACCCGATCATCAACCAGTTCTCACTCAAGGAGATCGACCGACCGCTGACTGAACCCCTGCCAAGTCGCCACATTGACTGGGCGTCACCCCTCGCCGGCGGGCCCATCAAGGCTTTCGTCACCATCCGCAACTTCCGCTGTCTTCGCCAGTTGATAGAGCTGACACAGCGAATTGATCTCGACTACGATGCGGTCGAGACGGGCTACACCGGCGACGTCTGCAACTCGATGACCGGGCGACGCGCGATGAAGCGCCTGCAGGATGGCGAATACGAAGTCTTCATTGTCCCAAGCCGCGTCGGCGAAGCGGTGGCGAAGTCCATCCGCGAGCAGGTCGCCCGCGGAGCAGGGCTTGTTGTCGTGGAGGGCTTTGGTAGATCATCCACCTTCGTCGAGGGACATCCCGTGGGAGATGATGCCTGAGAAGACGCTTGCCGGCGCTCAAGTCGGCACGCTCGGCAACGGCCGCGTCGTGCGGCTTCTGTTCCCCATGGATGTCTCGCGCGTCTGGGGGCTGTTGCCGAGCGAGAACTCGATGGCGGCCTACAAGTCGCGTCAGTTCGAGTACTGGGAGTGGTGGGAAGCACTCCTCGCCAGGGCGGCGGCTTGGGCTGCCGACAGAGATGAGGACTGTCGCATAGCAGTGGTTGGTGACGGCCCCGAAGCCATGGAGCTGAGAGTGACGGGCCCCCAGGCGAGGAAGGCTCGCGTGATCATCAGGAGCGCACGCGAGATCCGCTTCGACGGCGATCTCATCCGCACGGCTCCGCAGGAGTTCCCCATATCTGACGATGGGGGGCTGATCCTGCCCTACCCAGACATCATGCCCGCTGGCCCCGTGATCGCTGATATCAGTCTCCTGGATGACGCCGGCGAAGTCGTGTACTGGGGGAGCGCCCTCGGGCGCATCCCGCAGGCCGTGAACATCGCCGAACTGACTGCCGACCGCACGAGCTACGCTCTAGGGGACACCGCTGAGTTGACGGTTGCGTGTGAGGCCCGCCATGAGACGGAAGCGATATTCGTGGCAAGCCTGGTGGATGCGTACGGGCGCGTGACATCGAGGACGGCGCG
>JALGSS010000212.1:0-912 GCA_029821745.1 Candidatus Zipacnadia bacterium | reverse complement strand
TTCTCGATCCTCTGTGCACTCACCACAAGGCGTTTGTTTCCCTCCTTGTGGACGGCAGGGAACATGACAGCCGATGGGTGACAGTGCTCGTCCCGGAAGTGGGCCCCCGTCAAGCCGCCGCGGACTTCCTAGCAGTGCCGTGGGGTCCGGGCATGTCCCATCCGGTGATCATCCACCAGTACATGGAACGGACGCGGCAACTCGGACTGGCCGGGGAGTTTGCGATCAGCCCCTATGTGGCCACGGGAGAACAGGTACTCTGATTCCGGGGTTCGCTCCCAGTGCCTGCATGATCCCGCTGTCGTCCAGTCCTACACTGATCGGGCCCGTGAAGCGGCTGCGAAGCAGAAGGAGTTCGGGTTATACGCGGCGGGCATTGCGGATGAAGCCTTCCTCTCCTCACGTCACAAACGGCACGAGGTCTGCTTCGGCGACTTCACGCAGACTCAGTACAGAAACTGGCTCAGAGAACGATACGACAGCCTCCAGACCTTGAATGACCAGTGGGGCACCACGCACACTGCCTGGGACGACGTCACGGGCGCACGGACAGAGGACGTGCGCGGCACAGACAACTTCGGGCCCTTCGTCGACTTCCGGACCTTCATGACCGACACCTGGGTGAGCGCCTGCAAGACCATCACCGACGCCTACCACGAAGTCTGCCCAGACACGCCGGTTGGGCACACGAACACATTCGGCGCAAACCCCTTCAACGGCAACGACTACTGGAAGCTGAGTACCCAGACCGGGTTTGGCTGGGGCCAGGAGTATTCGGAAGCCATCAAGCCGAGCGGACACAAGGCTGTGTTCGACCTGTGGCGCAGCTTCGCCCAGACGCCAGAAGCGGTCGCCGCCCGTGGCGACCACGTGGTGTTGGGGGATCAGTTCCCCAACTACGGATGGATAGGC
>JALGSS010001143.1 GCA_029821745.1 Candidatus Zipacnadia bacterium | reverse complement strand
AGGCGGCCCTTCGCGGGCGTGGTGCCGAAGTACAGCTTCCCGTCCGGCCCGAGTTCCCACTGGTTCGGGCGCTCGTGGCCGGGGATGGAGGAGGTGATATGTCGGGGATTGACGCCCTTCTCCGCTACGGCGTCCGGGTCGTAGAAATCCAGCTTGCAGCCCATGTAGCTCGCGAAGAAGAGCCCCCTGGGGTGGCTGAGGATGTCGTAGATCTGGATCGCCCCCGGGGCCAGACGGCCGAGATTGGTCAGCTCCCCTGTTTCCAACTCGCACGAGTACGCTATGCCCGGGAACAGCGTGCCGCCGTAGAGCTTGCCGTCTCGCTCACAGCCCACGGAGTAGATGATCAGTGGTCGGCCATCGTAGGCGGTTTGCACGGTCTTCTCCTGGCCCGCCGCATCCACGAGAACCAGTTCGCCACGGGAATTGACGCGTCTCACGGTGAGGTCGCCCGCCGTGAAACGGTTGGCCGGGTAGCGCAGGCCAGGGGATTTCGCCGGTTCGATGCCATCAGGCTTGCAGAGGAACACGTCCTTGCCGGACTGCCCGTAGACCTGGCCGTCGATACCCGTCCAGACCTTCGGGCTGCCCTGAAGACCGGTCATCGTCTCCGGGAGGATCTGCTGCTTCTCGCCCGTGGCCGGGTTGTACGACCACATCTCGCGATGGTGCAATCCGACGGCGCTGTAGATGATGTTGTACTTCTGTTTCCGGTCGTCCGGGAGACGCCCGTGGTTCACCACCTCGCCGGTGGCGGTGTCGCAGGACACCAGGTATGCCTTGGGGTACGTGCCCACATACCAGCGGCCATCGGGTGCGAGAGTGTCTCCCAGCCAGTAGTGGCCCGTCTTCGCCGGGATCCCAAGGTCCGTAAGCTCACCGGAAGCCAGGTCGTAGCGCAGGAAGCGTCCGGGCTTGCCGGTGAAAATGAAGATGCTCTTGCCGTCCGCGGCCCTGTGCAGGCGCAGGTGTGTGCGGCCGAGGGATGTCGTGTCGACCCACGTGAGCTCGCCGGTGCCCACTCGGGCGCGGGACTCGCTGGATCCGCCGTCACGCCGACCGCCAACGCGAGAAGGCTGAACAGGGCTGCCAATACCATAGAATGCATAGTCGTAGCTCCCGTGGGCGGGAATGCTCTGCGTGAAGGTCGGCGCAGCGATCGGACCCTACCCCTTCATTCCCGTCAGTTGTACCCCCTGGATGAAATGCTTCTGGGCCAGGAAGAAGATGATCACCACCGGGATGATCATCAGCGCCGAGGCGGCCATCAACATTCCGTAGTCCGCCGCATGCTCGATCCGGAACTGGTACAACCCCAGCGACAACGGGTACAGGCGCTGGTCGTTCAGGTAGATCAGCGGGCCCATGAACTCGTTCCACGCGTTCATGAAGGAGAAGATCGCCACGGCGGCCAACGCGGGCTTCATGAGCGGCAGGATGATCCGCCAGTAAAGGCCGAAGAAAGTGCAGCCGTCGATCTTCGCGGCGTCCTCCAGGTCCCCCGGGATCGTGCGCATGAACTGCCGCAGCAGGAAGATGAAGAAGGCGCTCCCGAACAGCGACCCCACCCACAGAGGCTGCAGTGTGTCATACCAGCCCAGGTAGCGGTAGATCAGGAACACGGGGATCATCGTCACCTGCGCGGGGAGCATCATCGTCGAGAGCACGAGCCCGAAGGAGATATCGCGTCCCGGCCACTTGAGGCGCGCGAAGGCATACGCGACCACGGAGCATGAGAAGAGCTGGCCGAGCACGTTCAGAATGACCAGGATGAGGGTGTTAACGACCTGGCGGCGACTTGCTCGATCTGACGGGTGTTGAAAACAGCGCCAAAACAGCGGCGTCGCACACGACGCGACACCCCGTGCCCATGATCACACCTTCTCGACACAACCCTCCCTCCGGGCCTCACTCGACGGGCTTGAGCGTGAGGCAGTCGACGCCGACCAAGATGCCCTTGGACTTCTCGTTGCTGCCGACGATCTCGAAGCTGAGCCGGTGCTTGCCCGCCGTCAGGTTGTGCTCACCCAGAGCCGTCTTGCCGCCCCAGACCACGGTGGGCGCGAAGGTGTCGTAAGTGCCCAGATCCGCGCCGTCCAGGGACAGCTTCACCTGGGCGTAGTCCCAGCTCTTGGTGAAGTAGACCGCTAGCTCGTATTTGCCGGCCTCGGGCACGTCGAGCAACCAGGTGAAGGAGGCGCCGACCTTGGTGGGATGGAACCACAGATGATTTCCGCCGCTGAAGCGGCCGCCCAACTGCTGGTCGGTGCGCCGGCCGTCGCGGATGTCCACGATGTCGGCGGTCTCACCCTCGATGGCGTCCTCGACGACGATTCGCTGCCAGCCGATGTAGTCCA
>JALGSS010001142.1 GCA_029821745.1 Candidatus Zipacnadia bacterium | reverse complement strand
TGTCCGGCCTGGAGATCGACGGGCGGATCCGCGACCGGCTGCTCATGCAGGCCGCCCGAGACATCACGAGCGGCAATGGGAGAATCCGGGGCAACTACGGCGCCCATCAGCGGGCGCTAATCGAACTGGCGATTTCGCTGGCGGAGACGAAGCAGCACCCTACGTCCGCCGAGATGATTGACTGGGTGCTTGCGAACCCGGAGCCGAAGGAAGGGTCGGATGTGGGCCTCATGGATGCCCTCGAGAACCTCGTGTACCGCGACGGGATGCCGCTGGAATCGATTGGGTACAACTACCTGTGGGTGAGTTACCTGGCCGATATCGCCTCGGCGCTTGCTGACGCCGGGACGAATCTGTTTGGGGAGCCGCGCTTGCAGCGACTACTGACCTGGCCCTTCGACGTCGTAGCGTGTGGCGAGTTCGTCCCGCCCCTCGGCGACACGGGAGACATGTTTGCGCGAGGCAGTGGACTCAGCCCGTCGGTGGCGCGCCTCGTGCTGCCCCACTTCCCCGATCCACGGATCGCCGCCGTCGTGCGAGATAGCGCCGGAGCAGGCCACGACCTCTTCGCAGAGACAGTTGATGAGATCGGCGGCGAGATGCCCGAGGTCGATGCCGGGCCGACGCACTTCCCCGCCTACGGGCTGGCCTATTTGCGCGCCAACGGGGATCGCACCGCCGGCGTGCTCTCCTATGGCGATTATCCCGCGCATTGTCTGCTGTTCGCCCATGGCAATGCGATGCTGACCGATATCGGGTACCCAGAGCAGACCGACTCGAGGAATCACAAGCGCTTTGCGTTCTTCTCCAACACCGTTGCCCACAACACCGTCGTCGTCGATGCCCGCAAGCAAGGTCGCGGGGCGGGCCGATTGCACGCCTACGAGCCACACGGACCCATGCAAGTGGTCGATGCCTCGTGTGAAGGGGAGGGAGTGGTGAGTCTGTATCGGCGGGCGAACATCCTCGTGGAACTCCCGCCGACCGATAGCTACCTGTTCGATGTCTTCTACGTGCGCGGTGGGAATCAGCACGATTACGTGGCCTTGGGGCCGCCCTCGGAGTTCAGCGCAGAGCCGGCTCTCGGACCCGTGCAGGAAATGGGGACACTGGCGGGCGAGAACGTTGAATACGAGAGCTTCTACGATGATGAGCGGTATGCCGCTGGGCCCCTGGGCAGCATGGCATACGGTGGGTATCAGGGCAGCGGGTTCCAGTACCTGTTCAACGTCCGGCGCGCGCGGACTGAGGGCCGGGCAGTCGGCGAGTGGCGGCTGACGGAACCGGAAGGGAAGGAGCGGAAGCACCCGTGGGAAGGCATCGGGCTCCGAGCTCACCTTCTCGGGACGGACGAAGAGCTGATCGCTTGCGAGGGTAAGCCGCAGAAGTACGAGTACATGCCCGACGAGATCCAGTTCATGATCCGCCGGCGGGTCGGCGAGGAGCTTGCATCCCGGTTCGTCACCGTGTACGAGCCGTATGAACAGACTCCTCCAATCCGGCGCGTATCGCCCGTTGCGTTGAGCCCCGACGATGGCGACGCAGCGGCCGCCCGGATTGATCTCATTGACGGGACGACGCACTATGCCTTCCACTCGCTTGCGCCGAAGCGGGCGTATACGCTGGATGGCACCGTCCAGGTTGCGGCGCAGGCAGCGTGGGTTGCCGTGGATGCCACCGGCTCCGTGTCGCGCGCGTCGATGCTGAACGGCCTGGAGCTTGTGCTCGGGGACTTCCGCCTCGAGGGAGAAGGTCTGCGGGAGAGCCGCGTTGTGTCGGTGGACTACAGAGAAGGGGTCGTCGAGATCGCCGACCCGATCCTCGAAGGCGTCGGCCGCGATCAGACGGTCCTTGTCGAGCCCGAGGGCTTCGCCGACTGCCTGACCGTGCAGGCTGTGATCGACGACACCCACTTCTCAATCGGCGACGAGGATGTGGTCGTCGCCGGTGGGCCGGTCAAGGAAGTCATCACTGGAGAGAACCGGATCGTGACCCATGTTGAGATCCCCCACGCCCAACCTGGGATGACGGTACTCAATGGTGAGAACACGCCTGTGGGACGGGTGGCAGCCGGCCGAAGGCTGACGGTGGACCGTGCGAACCGGGACCCGCTGATTGCGGCGGACTTCCCGGGTGGTGCCGGCGGCCTCGACGCCCGCTTCCGAGTCGCGATGGTCGGGCCGGGCGACGTGGTCCGCGTCCCACATCTCGCGGTTTTCGACGCCAACGGGGCGAAGGACTGACCTTTCGGAGGGAATTCGTGCGGGG
>JALGSS010000211.1 GCA_029821745.1 Candidatus Zipacnadia bacterium | reverse complement strand
CGACGGGAGCGGTACACTTTTCGGAGAGGAGCCACAAGTTCGTCAGTCTGAACATCGTGGATCGGACCGAGTATGGCAACGACGACGGCATGGTCTACTGGATCAGGAAGGACGACGGCTCCTGGGACTATGACTTCTCGGTCCTGGACCGCTACCTTGCGCTCGTGAAGAAGCACCTGGTGGCCCCCACGACCGTCGCCGTGCAGGTCTGGCACTCGCACGGCTGGACGCCAAACAAGGCGGACCAGGAGAACACCGTCGCGGTCATCGACCAGCGGAAACCCGGCCGGCGCACGCACGTTCAGGTCCCGATCTTTGCGACCGCGGAAAGCAAGGCCTTCTGGAAGCCGGTGCTGACGGCGATCCATGACCGGTTGGCCAGGCAGGGGCTGGACAAGGCCATGTGCCTGGGCTACGTGGCCGACGGGGGAATCCCGACGGCCCGGAGTCCAGCGTGACGCTCGAAAACATGCGCGAGGGGATGCAGGAGGCGGAAGTCCTCGTCTTTCTGTCCGCCGCCGTCGAGAAGAGCGCCGACACCCTCGGGCCGGACCTGACCGGCCGGTGCCGGCAGGTGTTCCGGGACCGGCTCGCCGACTATCGGGAGAATCGGCGTTGGCCGGATTGGGGCGGGCAGCTCTTCCATCTGAATCACTATCACTGGCAGGAGGCCAACCGGCACGCCTTCGATCTGGCGGCTGAGGTCGCGCGCACACTCGGTGTGAAGTAGAGGCCGGCGCCTGCCCGAGGAAGAAACGCGGCGGCCGGGATCCGGCGGACCCCTCGATGGAACCTGGGCTCGCGCATCTCACCGACTGCTGCATCTGTAAGACCGTGTTCGCCTCCGGTCTGTTTGCTACAATGGGACGTCCAAGGAGCCGACGCGGTGAATCTGTCAACGAGACCCACCCGGCACCTGTTGGCGGCCATGGCGCTTTCCATTGCCTGGCCCATGCTGTCGGGCAACACGGTCCGAGGCGCATCAGGCCAAGACGCCTCCGCGGCGGCGGACGGCGGATCCAACACGAGGCAGGCTGAGACTGCCAAGACCTACGAGGACATCTACAGGGGCTACAAACCGGACTTCATCGTGCGCGACGTCAATCGCTGGGTCAAGCGCGGGCGCGAGGACCCGCTGAAACTCTCCTACCAGAAGCGGTTCTTCAACATGGCCTACGTGGAGGAGGACTCGCGGGTCGACGCGCTGATCGAGTTCGGCCGCACGCGCGAGGGCAAAGGCGAGTACCGCGACGCCATGGCCGCCTACCGCAAGGTCATCGTCGAGTACCCGCATGTGCTCTACCGGATCGCGCCGCACGGGATCTTCATCCCGGCACGGCGGTACTGCCAGCGGCGGATCCTGGCGTTCCCGCCGAAGGAACTCGCGTTCTACCGGGCCATGTTCGACGCACCGGCGCGCGACGCCTTCGAACGGGCGCGGCGGCGATACTCACTGGCGGACCTGCGCGAGGTGGCCGAGTTGATGATGGCGACCTCCTACGGCGCGCCGGCTCTGTTCGAGTTGGGCAACGCGGCGCTGGACAACGGCCACTTCGAGGAGGCCCTCGCCTACTACCGCCAGGTCCGCGACGAGTTCTCCGGCGCCGACCTCGACACGGCCGAACTGATCCTGAAGATCGCCTACTGCCGGAAGGCACTGGGGCTCGAGGTGCAGGGGCCGGGAAACCCGACCCCCAACCGCCGCCCCGTGGGCGCGGGGAACGCACTCACCACCACACCCCGCCTGACGGCCGCTCAACGCACGGCGCTCATGGCCGCCATCGGCCGCCTCAAGGCAAGCGTCCCGCCGTTCCGCGTCCAGCGCGCCACGCCGCCCTTCGATTCACCCGCCGACTACACGCTCTTCCCGCCGACGGCCGACGCGATCAACACCGACCCCCCCGTCTGGCGTCAACTCATGCCGGTCTCCCACCGGGACCTCAGCATCTACACCTATCCCGTCGCGACGAAGGACAGCCTCATCTTCCGTCACAAGAACATCGTCTACTGCCGGAGCCTCATCTCCGGGGCGTTGAGATGGAAGAACGACCTCGGCGGCCGCGTGCGGTGGTGGAACCAGTCGGACGCCTTCTTCCCCAGCGAGGAGGTGCTGGTGAAGGACGGGCTGGTGTTCACGAACATGTACAAGGGCGGCGCGTCGTTGGTGGCGCTGGACGAGGTGACGGGGCGCCTGCGCTGGGCCCACGGCCCCATCGCGCCGGTCACCGAGGAGGATGGTCGCACGAGTTACTTCGCCTGCCCCGTCGGAGGCCGACGCGCGGTCTACGCGCCCTTCGTCGTGGACAACATCGAGGGCGAGACCCACATCGACTCGGTCTACGGCGTCAGGGCCTTCGACTCGACGACCGGCCGCATCCTCTGGTCGCGGGAGTTGTGCCGCCTGAACGTCGGCAAGTTCATGTTGTCGGAACTCGTCACCATCCGCAACCGGATCCGCAGTTACTCAACGCCGCCGGTCCTGCACGAGGGCATCCTCTACTGCTCGACGAACGCCGGCGTGTTCGCGGCCGTCGAGGCGGCCAGCGGCACCATCCGATGGGTCACGCGGTACCCCTATCTGCGGAGCATACACGACCGCACGCGGGCGCTGGGCATCGGCACCTACCGGGCCGGGCTGGGCATCGGGGAACTCGCCCGGGCGCTGTGGTACAACCAGCGGCCGCTCCTCCTCGGAGACCGCATGTACGTCCTGCCCGTGGACGCCGACTACATCTTCTGCATCGACCGGCCGACCGGAAAGATCCTCTGGAGCCGTGTCAAAGGGCACCTGGTCCCCTACCAGCGCGGGAGCCGCTGGATCACCGGCCAGGAGGGGTACCTCGTGGGCGTGATTCCCGGTGATCGGCTGGCCGGCGCACCGCTCCCCAGGAAGGCCGACAAGCGCGACATCCAGAAACCGTGCCAGCCCGACAGGGACTACCTCCTGGTCGCCTACAGCGGCCCGAAGTATTCCATCCTGCTGCACGACGCCGACACGGGCGAACCCGTCTGGAACGGCGCGGGACTCTTCGATTCGCTCCTGAGGTGGACTCCGCGCGGCGAACACCTGCTCCACCGCGTCTCCTGGGGCACGATCAACGCCCGGCCGTTCCTCACCGCCGACCTGAAACTCTACGTCCCCCGGGTCATCCCCCGCATCCACTACTACATGGGCGGCGGGCGGAACCTGTACTGGGTGGTGGACGTGAAGAACCGCACGCTCCTGAAGCGCCGCATCTACTTCGACGGGCAATACCTGGCGAACGCCGCGCGCCTCATCGCCGAGGCCAAACGCGACTACGCCGACATCATGAAGAACTTCCCCGACCGAAAACCCGAGCCTCACTGGTCCCAATCCGTCTTGCCCTATAAGGACGCCGACGTGCCGGTCAACGAACATGGGCCGTTCTTCCCGTTCAGCCGAATGACCTTCGAGCGGCACGGCGTCCAGTTTGAGTTGTTCGTCGGGCCGCGCGTGATGAAGATGAAGTACGACAGGAAAGCGCTCGAGCGGGCACTGGCCCAGAAGGAACAGGGCGTGGCCGACGCTCTCTCACCTCTGTAACTCCCCGGGCGCCGGTCCCTCCGGAAAACGCCGTCCGCGTTGATATGGCAGGAGTTCCCTCGACCGTCAGACGGCTGATCTTCAGGCGGGATCACCTGTTCCGCTGTCCCGGGAGTTAGCCAACTCGCCCCAGATCCGCCGCTGCTTGCGCCAGTCGATGACGGCCGTGGCGGAGTAGAGGAAGTCGTGGGTGACGTAGTAGCGCTTGTCGCCGTTCGCTTGGTCGATGGCGTCGAAGTTGCCGTCGGCGTCGGCGTCGTCGTCGTAGACGAGGAGTTCGTCCAGATACAACCCCCAGACGAACTGGTGCGTGGCGACGTAGGCATCTTCGGCGTCGAGTTCGCCCTGCTCGATGACGCGGAGGCCGTCGTAGTAGAAGAGCGTCGTGCCGTCGAGCGTGTCGCTGACGTCGGAGACGACCTTTTTCACGCGCCGCCCGAGGGCGTCGTAGGTGTACTCGGCAATCGTGTCCGAATCGGACTGTCTCACGGCACACACCAGGTGATTGGCGAAGTCGTAGTAGTAGGTATTCGTCTCGTCGTCGGTCAGATTCCCATTGTCATCATGGTCATACGCATTGGCGCCATTCAAGGACGTGCACTCGTTGGCCAGGTTGTGGCCGCGCCTGGTGGTGGTCATGCTCTGCGCCGTATCAAGGCCGCTACCTTCCGGGATCTGAAGACCCTTGAGACCTTCGACTGGCGGTCTACATCGCCCAGCCGTATCATGCCTGGGAGCGTGGGCTCAATAAGAACAGCAATGGGCTGCTGCGACAATTCTTCCCCAGCGCTTTGACATCGGCGGCGCGACGTAACCGTACGTGACGTACGTCAACACGCGGCTGAACACGCGGCCACGCAACGCCCTCGGCTACCGAACGCCTCTCGAGGTGCTCCGAGAATGACTTCACCTCCGTTGCGCTTGAGACTTGAAATCGCGCAGCATGTCCACCAATGTCGGCACCGGCATTCCGTAGAACTCGGGCCCCATGATGAACTCTTTCTCTTGATCCGTCAACGCACGATCCTCGCGGGGTGCCTCCTCTCCCCATTTCCAGACCACCTTTTGGCTCGAGCGCACCCCCATAACTTGGCCATCGAGCTGTACGGCGTTCCAATCCGTCCTACTCATAATCAATGGCTCCTCGTGGGTGCGCGGCACATCTGTCACGACCAAGAGGCTGACACCTCGCGGCGGCGGCGCCTGATAGAAGCGCACCACAATGTAACCGTCGTCCTGGCGAATATCCCCATGGTTCTCTGCCCCCCGTCCGCGGCTTAACTGCTCGATCGGGTCGCAAGAGCCGCAGGAAACAAGTGCAGGAATAGCCACAAGAACGCACTTCCAGATTGTGCCCACAGCGCCTTCCTCCGCTTTTCTACGCCGGTTTTCACTGTACCCCACCCTGGTATGGGAGCGATCGAGATCGCTCCTCGGCCAGCAATTTCTCCCAGCATGCCTTTATGATACTACGAAGCGCCTGAGGATTCGTGGGCCCGGACGCCATACCAGGCCCGGTCCACTTCGTGGCATCCCAGGCCCCATACACAGGAACAGGAAATAGCTCCGGAGCTGCTCCAATACCCGCAGGCCAGTACTTCCTTATCTCGCTCCAATCGCGCCATGCCTGAACATCAATCTTCAGGTGGCTATACGCGTTCAGTGGTCTCCGATATCTGCACATACCTGCGCTATTCTTGCTGGAGGCTACAGCATACCAATCATGACTAGCGTATGGGCCTCCCTTGGTGTGATCCAATCGAAAGCATACCTCCCGCGCATCCGTTCGAGTACTGACCTCCCGGAAACAGACCTCGTGCTTATGAAAGAGCGAGCTGAACCTCGGGCTGTCTTGGCAAAAGCAAGGGTCATCCTGATAACCGCGGATATCTTTCTGTGGCGCGTCAGTCCTTGAGTACTTTGGGCCCCAAGCGGCCGGAAAATACGCGCCATTCGAAAGCTGATGCGTGAGCCGCTCGCGGTACTGCTTAAGCTGCCGCGTCCAATACGGCACCATCACGTCGACCACCCAATCCGTCTCGTCGGTTAAGCCGGCGGCGGCATTGGCATCTGCTATGTGCTTCTCGAGTCTCTGTATTACCTTGAAGGTATGTACCGGGTTTCCGTCGGCCCGAGCAAGCCCCAGGGGATCAGATGAACGTGTTGGCCGGCTCGCAACGTATTCATACCAATTGCCGCCCTGAGTGTATCTGAGCGGATCCCGTTGGAGGAAACGGCCAATGACGGAATGAATCGCCCGCCGCTTGTAGTGGTGGAGACCGGTCTCGAGATCGTGCGCTTGGCCAGTAAAGAGGACATCGTTGTGGATCAGCGTTTCGTCGAGTGTCGTGTCATAGGTAGCGTTCCAGATACTCACCTCACCGTAAGGGGGGTAGTCGTACCGTTCGTGGACCGTGGCGCTGGAGTCGATCAGTGCGGCGATAGAGTGGAGGAAGCCCTGGATGGCGTAGTAGCGCTTGTCCCCGCCCTGCTGGTCGATCGCGTCGAAGTCGCCATCAGCGTCGTCGTCATAGTCGTAGACCAGGAGTTCATCCAGATACAGACCCCAGACGAACTGATGGGTGGCCACGTAGTCATTGCTCTCGTCCAGTTCGCCCTGTTCGATCACTCGCAGCGCATCGTAGTAGTACAATCTCGTTCCATCCAGCGTGTCATTCACATCGGAGACGAGCTTCTTGACGCGTCGGCCGAGGGCGTCGTAGGTGTACTCGGCGATGGTGTCGGAATCGGATTGTCTCACGGCGCACACCAGGTGATTGGCGAAGTCGTAGAAGTAGGTGTTCGTCTCGTCATCGGTGAGATTGCCGTTGTCATCGTGGTCGTAGGCGCTCCCGCCCCCGAGCGATGTGTACTCGTTGGCGTCGTTGTGGCCGCGCGATGTCGTCGCCATCGATGAGGCGGTGTCGTCGCCGTCGGGGTCCAGGCGCATCGCGTCCCAGTTGCCGAGTTTGTCGAGGGTCAGCGCGCCGGCCGTGTCGTGCCAGTCCTGCTCAAAGAGTACGGTCGTGAGGTCGTCCTTGTTCGCGTTCAGCGTCCCCCGGCGGAACCGCGTGAGGCGATTCAGGGCATCGGCCGGGCCTTCGGGGTCGGCACCTGTCTGCGTGCCGTAGAGTTCGCTGCGCGTGGTCTTGTGGGCGTACTGCGTGTAGTTCGGGTTCCCGTTGTAGTCGTACGCGCGGACGAAGTCCACGATCGACGTGTCGCCCGAGTCCGCGCTGTCGATCTCAGTCAGGCGGCCGAAGGAGTCAAACGTGTAGTCGGTCGTGGCGACGGTGTCGTTCGCGCCGGTGCCTTTCCAGTACGTGCGTTTATCGGTCCGGCCGGCGGCGGTGAAGGCGAAGATGGCGACGCGGGTGGAATCCCAGGTGAGACGGTCCATACGATTGATCTGCGAACTGACCTTGGCGGACGTGTACGTGCCGGCACTCCCGTCGCCGTAGCCGTAGGTGAGGACGCGCGAGCCCGTCGGATAGGTCATCGTGTTGGGCCGGAGATAGTTCGAGCCGGAGGAGTACGTGGAGGCATAGGCCACCTCCTTCTTGTACTTGAAGTCGCTCGTCCCGCTGTCCCAGGTCTGCCACTGTTTGTCCTTCGTCATTGTGCCC
>JALGSS010001141.1 GCA_029821745.1 Candidatus Zipacnadia bacterium | reverse complement strand
AGGGTGAGCGCGGGCCTCACGGCGGTCCTGTGCATGGCGGCCCTCGGCTGCGGGAAGCCTGCCGACCCGGTCGAGGACAGCGCGCTTCCCATTCCCGGCAGCAATAGCGTGCGCGAGCAGGCGGCCCGGGGCGTACCTGACGCCGCCACGGGCGAGCCCGGTTCTAACGAGAACTCCCCCGCAAAGGCCAACGCGAACCCGGCTTCCCCCGCGGCGGGAGAGGAATCCGGCAAGAGCCCCGCGACGCCGAAAGACGCGAAGAGGGCTGCGAATGCAGGCGGCGACGAAGACGGCGAGTGGCTGAGGATCGCGGACGTGGACGTGTCCGGGCTGGATATTGCCGTCTACCCGGGCGCTGAGCAGGACGGCGCGGCAAACATCGACAATGATCAGGTGACCCTTGTCTCGGTCAACCTCGTCACCTCCGAGGCGTATGATGACGTGGCGGGGTTCTACAAGGCGCGCTACCCGTCGGCGCAGATCCGTGAGAACGTGGCTGACGGGACCCGCGCTATGATCATGGAGATCAGCGGCGCCCCGGACCTGCGCACGGTTCGCGTGGTGAAGCGCGCGGACACGGACGACGTGAGCATCAGCCTCATGCGCCAGCAGGAAACCACCGCCAACTGAAGGTCTCCCACAGAGAGTAATCGGCACGGGTCGCGGCACCGGCGCAGAAAGCGGCAACAGTCACCAGCAAGCTATGAGCGACACTCCCGACCCCCGGAACGTACTCAACGATCTCAGCAATCGCCAGTGGCTCAAGGAGACCAAGAGCTTCTGGCAGTCGCGCGCTGATGGGGCTGAAGGCTGCGAGGATGAGCTCGTGGGCGAGTTCGTCCAATGGCTTCGCGAGACGCGAGAGCCGGAGGAAGTGGCGCGGCTCCTGGAGCAACTCGACGAGAGCTTCGTCTACAGCAAGGCGCCCCCACGCAGCAAACTCAAATCACTTCACCCGGCAACCTTCTCTGAAGCGGACATTGAGCGCCTGATCCGCCTGTTCACCAAGCAGGGCGAGACGGTGCTGGATCCATTCGTCGGCAGCGGATCGGCACTGATCGCGTGTGCCAAGGCGGGACGGCGCGGCGTGGGCGTGGAACTCTCCGCGCAGTGGGCCGATGTCGCCCGGCGGCGAATCGAGGAAGAGACGGCGGTCCTGGGAGCCGAGAGCACTCAGTGCTTCGACTTCGTGGTCACCAGCCCGCCCTACTGGAGCATCCTGACCCGCAAGGCCGGCATGAAAGCGAAGGCCGAGCGGGTGAAGAAGGGGTTGCCGACCCAGTACAGCGAGAACGAGGGGGACCTGGGCAACATCGAGTCCTATGAGGGTTTCCTCTCCGAGTTAGCCAAGGTTTTCGCCCAGTGCAGTCGGGTTCTGAAGCCGAAGCGGTATATGGCACTCCGATCTCGCCGCGCGGATCGAGGCGGTCGGTATTGCGCTCAAGGGCGTCACGATCCTCGCCCAGGACAACAAGAATCTGTATCCCTTCGGCGTGATGCGGCACTTCGTCTCGAACATCCACCACCAGTACATCCTCGTGTTCCAGAAACCCGAAGGTTAGCGCAGGCAGCAATGACAGGGCGCCACTGGTCACCGCGCAGCGGGACCAGTGCGTCGTCAAGCCTTCGCCGCTGAGGCGTCCCAGCAGTGCCCGGCGACACACGGCCAACGTCACCTACCCCCCGTCCCCCTTCCTGAGAGGAATGGGGGGAACGGCAGCCGGTTCGCGAAATCACATGACCGGGTGCCACTGGTCCCGCGCAGCGGGACCAGTGTGTGCGTCGCGAACGTCACCTACCCCCCGGCTCCCTCCCCCTCTAGAGCTATACATTACCCACATCTTGTGGGGCGAGGAGGAGGACGCCGATGACGATGTCTTGCAGGCGCATCAGGCCGCGCCAGAGCGTCTTTACTCCCGGCTCGCCGTCGCCTGTCCGAGCCAAGAAGCCTCCCAGGCGCGCCGTCCAATGCACCACTTCGCGCAAAGGTGGCGGTTTCGCCGGCAAGGACTCCCGCGGGTTTCGGTATCGGAACAGCGTCTTCCATTCCAGGTCCGTGAACGCCACCGTGCAGGGCGCGTCGCCATCGATCCGGGAGGCATACGTGAGCCACAGCAAGCGCAGAGCCACGACGCAATACAGCGCGAGCAAGCACTCCAATGCGTCGGCGCTGCGCAACTGGCTGTCCTCGATTCCGCACCCGCTTTTGAGCACATAATGGTAGCGCTCGATCAGCCAACGCAAGCTGTACAGACGCACGCACTCGCGAGCATCGTCGAAGCAAGTCACGGGCAGATCGGTGAGCAACAGCCATCGCACCGCGGTGCCATCAGCCGGCGGCGAAACCTCCTCAGCGAGGATTGCCGTCAGCTCCACCGGCTCCAGATTCGGATCGTGGACGCCGTTGCGTGGAACGTGGGCCGTGAGCGTTCGGAACCGCACCGACAGCTCAGCTTCCCGCGGCCGACGCTCTGCGCCGCGGCCCAGACTCACAGTGAAACGGCCGACCTACCAGCACGTGGGAGCCCTCACGATCCGGTGCGGCGAACAGCTCGAAGATGTCTGCTTCGCGGTCGGCGATGGTCACCATTGTGCAGTCGGAGGGCACGCGCTGCTCGCAGGCTCGCAGCGTCTCGATCCACCGGAAGCTCTCTTTGGATTCGATGGGCGTTTCTCTGCGGGCCTTTGCGCCGCCGATGTTCTTGGCGTCGCGCACCCAGGTTTTCTGGTGCAGCAGGCCGAGCGGAATGCCGTCTTCACTCACCGCGATAGCGCTGTGCACGAACAGGCCGTAGCCGGCGGACCCATCGCCGCCACCCAAAGGCCCCAGGCCGTCGGTGGCCTTGTGAGTCGAGAAGTCCAGGCTCGTGGTATCCTGCACCACGAACACCCGCTTCTCTTTGCCCAAGCGACCGACGCAGGCGTCGATCACGGCCTCGCGGATCGCCTCGGGATCCA
>JALGSS010001140.1 GCA_029821745.1 Candidatus Zipacnadia bacterium | reverse complement strand
CCGCAGTTGGCTCCGACGAGATCCGCCCCTGCGTCAGTGAGTTCGGTCGCGGCCTGCTGGGGGGTGATCCCCATCATGGTGGCGGGGGCTCGGACGCCCTCCTCGAAGGTGAGGGAGACAGCGACGGGCAGGTCCGTAACGGACTTGATCGCCCGGAGCGCAATCTTCGCCTCGTTGAGGTCGCTCATTGTCTCGACAACGAAACCGTCTGGATCAGCGGCCACAACCGCTTCGGCCTGGGCGATGAATGTCGCCTCGATGTCGTCTTCAGAGAGCGTGCTCGTGAGCCCGATGAGCTCCCCCGTCGGGCCGACGGAGACGAAAACGAGAGCGCGCCCGGCGACCGCCGACTTGCTCAATTCCACGGCACGCGTGTTGACCGGCACGCAGTCCTCGATGCCGGCCTTGGCCAGCTTCACGGGCGTGCCGCCGAGGGTGTTCGTGAGCACAATCTGAGCGCCGGCGTCAGCATAATCCCGAGGGACCCGGGCCACGACATCCGGGTGCTCGAGATTGCATAATTCGGGCACGGAGAAGGTGAGGCCATGCTTCGCAAGCTGTGTGCCGGTCGCGCCGTCGGCGATGATTGTCTGGTCGCTCGCGAGTAACTCGGCGAGGGTCATGGTTGGTCTCCTCCGGTCATTTTGCTCGTCCAGAACGCAAAAGAACCGCCTGAGGGCGGTTCTGCGGGCCGACAGGTTTCCTCCCACCCTCGAGGAGGAAACGAAAGGTCACGGTGTTTGCGGGGCAGCCCCGGATTCGCACCGGGTTCCCGTGGACGGCTGCAGCCGTCGTCCTCTCGATTGTGGCCTGATAATAGGCTTCCCAGTCGACGCTGTCAATACTCCGCCGCCCGAGGCGCGGACCGGCAGACAACGGGCGACAACAGGGCGCGAGGGGAACGGCTCTCACAGCTCGCACAGGAGAACACAGATCTTGTCCTGCAGGCGCTTCGCTGGATGCGTGGAGAGCGCGTTGTTGACGAGGATGGAGAAGATGATACAGCGCCCGGAGCGAGACCGCGCATAGCCCGACAGGGAGCGGACGCCGGAGACATAGCCGGTCTTCGCCTGAACGCGCCCTTCCGCGGGCGTGTTGACCATCCGCACGGCGAGAGTGCCGTCGCGCCCCGCGACCGCGAGACTGTCGACCCAGGGCTGCTTGCGGTGCATGTGCCGCAGCAACTGGACCAGCAGGCGGGGCGTCACGCTGTCCATGCGCGAAAGCCCGGAGCCATCGTACATGAGAAAGGCGAGCGGGTCGCCTCCGAAGCTGCCCACCCACTCGTCGATGAGCTTGACGCTTCCTCGCCGGGAGCCGATCTCCTCGCGCACCATGGAGATGTCCCGCAGGAGGATCTCCGCAAAGTTATTGTCGCTATTCTTGTTGATGCGGGCGATGAGTGTGCTGAGGGGCGGCGAGTCGATGCTTGTCAGTTCGTGAGCACCCGCCGGGGTCTTCCCGCGCTGCACGCCACCTGCAACCGCGATGCCTGCCTTCTCGAGAGCGATCTTGAGCAGCGTTCCTGCGTACAGGGCGGGATCGCGGACCGTGATCTTGCGCTCGACGGTCTTGCCCACGGCGATAGGGCCCGTGAGAGCAACGGTATTTCGGCCCAGGTACCGGTAGATTCCGGGCTCCCCGGCCGCAGTGACAGTCTGGGCGCCCGGAGCAAGTTTGAGGTACTCCGACGGAGGCTCGAGGCTCAGCGAAGGCTCCTCGCCGGGGCGCTCGGCGGCCTTCACGGTCACCTTCACGCACCCGCCGTCCACGGTCAGGGGGAGAATCTCGGCTGCGTAGTAAGGAGGCATCCGCGATGACGCAGCCGTTAATCCGGCGCACGCCGGCGCGATGCAGCCAGTGCGCCACGGCCTCGATTTGTTTCTGCTTCAGAGAGGGATCCCCACCGCCCCGCAGATACAGGTTCCCGTTCACGTTCCCATCGCGGTCGGGCTTGCCGTCGGAGAGTACCGTGGTCTTGAAGACGTGGTCGGCGCCAAGGAGTTCGTAAGCTGCGGCGCTGGTGATGAGCTTCTGATTCGAGGCAGGCTGGATCCGGACGTCGGCGTTGCGCGTGTAGAGAACCTCGCCCGACGCGGCATCGACAATGTGGACGCCGATCAAAGCGTACTGGAGCTCGGGGACCGCCACGAGTTCGTCAATCTGGCTGGTGAGATCGGCATGAGTCAGCGACGTGGCGCAGGCGGTGAGGACCTGCGCCACGATGATAGCCTGTCGGAACGCCCTGCTGCGTCGTGTCATGGCTGACATGGCTTCGATGCCTGTCGCGTCGAGACTACATCCAGTCCCTGATGGCCGCGAGAACCTTCTCTTCGGTGAAGCCGAAGTGGTCCGCAAGGACCTTATACGGAGCGGACTCGCCGAAGGAGTTCATGCCGATGATCAGGCCGTCAATGCCTACGTAGCGCTCCCACCCGAGGGGAGAGCCGGCCTCGACGGCTGCTCGCCTTGTGCAGGCCGCCGGGAGCACGCTCTCGCGGTAGGCCGCGTCCTGCTCGTCGAAGACCTCCCAACTCGCCATGCTGACCGCGCGGGCCTGGACACCTTCAGCCTGGAGAGCCTTCGCCGCTGAGAGGGCGAGCTGGGCTTCGGAGCCGGTGCCGATGATGATGACTTCGGGTGTGCCCTCGCAGTCGAGCGTGACGTACGCGCCTCGCTTGAGGGTCGCCATGTCGGCGGGATGCGGGAGCGGCTCAAGCTTCTGGCGGGTGAGACACAGCGCGGTGGGGCCGTCCGTGCGGTCGAGGGCCACGGACCATGCGGCGGCTGTCTCGGCTCCGTCGGCGGGGCGGATGACCGTCACGTTCGGGATAACACGGAGAGAAGCGATCTGCTCGATGGGCTCATGGGTCGGCCCGTCCTCGCCGACGAAGATGCTATCGTGGGTGAACACGAACACGCACTGCAGCTTCGACAGAGCCGCCAGGCGGATCGGCGGGCGCATGTAATCGGCGAACACCAGGAACGTGCTGCCGTAGGGGATCATTCCGCCGTACAGGGCCATGCCGTTGCACAGGCTGCCCATCGCATGCTCGCGGACGCCGAACCGCAGGTTCTTCCCGCTGAAGGCGTTCTTCGCGATGTCGTCGCTGCCCTTGATGAGGGTCTTGGTGGAGGGCGACAGATC
>JALGSS010001139.1 GCA_029821745.1 Candidatus Zipacnadia bacterium | reverse complement strand
GCCGTCACTGTCATTGAGCACGAGGCAGGGGACGCTGTGCGCTGTCGCAGACGACTGTCGCGGCGGATCGGTATCGGCGACCTTCTCAGCAGGCCATGAGTTCGTGTTGCTCGCAGACGCGGGCCATCAGGTGGCGCTCAGGAGCCGTCCGCGATGAGGTCGAAGGTCACTCCGCCCTCGTGGCGCTCCCCGGCGAAGACGCCCCTCTTCAGCTTAGTGGTTCTCTCGGTATGCCGCACGACCACGAGGTCCTCCAGCGAGACTTCCTCGCCCAGCCATGTGCCGGCGTTGATGTCCCCGGATCCCAGCTCGACGCGCAGATCGTCAGTGTCCACCTGGACGCGCACGAGACACCGGTAGTGTCGCCGGTCCGTGCCTACAGGGATCACGACCCGCTGGTTGGGCAGCTCGATACCATGGTGGTAGAGTCGCAGGGAGATGCTGGCTCGGGCGTCTGCTGCGGATACGGGCACGTCTGCCAGCAGAAGCGCGGGCTGCTCAACCAAGGGCTCGATGGCAATGTGAGCGTGGAAGGGCACAACATAGACGGAACCCTCCCAGCTTCCGTCGGCCTTCACGCTCTTGATCAGGCCGGTGTTGGCCGCGTTGGTGCCGATGCTGACCAGGTCAAAGGCGTCTTCGTCTCGGCTGAAGGGTCGAATCTGCCCCGTGCCTCCCGTGACACCGGGACGCGGGGCGTCTTCCTCCGTGAGCCGGGTCAGCGCCGCTGCAAGTCCCTTGTTGTAGCCACGGTCGTGGCTCTTGGGCCAGTTCATGCAGTGGAGGAACTGGATGCCGTGGTCGCGCATGTAGGCAAGCTGGTTGTAGGCCGCGTCGACGTTGTCGGTCAGGGACTGGTACTCGCCGATGACCACGCCGTCGAAGCCGGAGCTGTTCGCGCCCTGGACGCAGTTGAACTCGCGGTTGGACCAGACGCCGTACCGCGTGAAGCCGTATCCGACCCCGGCGTTGAGGTTCCAGTCGATGGGTGTGACGCGGCTGGCGGGCTTGCTGAAAGCCGTCAGACTGGCAATGGCGTAGTGGTCTGGAATCTGGTGGCACTTGATGGCCTCGGGCGGGAACCCCGCCAGCAGGGCCTCCCGGTACGTCCCAGCGACGACGCGGTAGATGGCGTAGTTCATGAACCGCATCCAGGACATGTAGTAGGGGTTGTCGGTGGAGTAGGCGTCCCAGGGCCCGCGCTGCAGATTGCGGGGCGCGTCGAAGCGGTCCTCGGAGAACTCTGTGCCGAATACACGGTCGGTAGAAGGCCCGGATCATCGACGGGTTGTAGTCACCGTGAGTGGTCCGGCTCTCCGCGTTGATCTCCATCTCGTGGTTGGGCTCGACGGCGACGAAGTGCTCCGGATTGCGCCGGAAGCACTCGACCAGTCCATGCAGGAATGCCCGTTGGGGATACACATACATGCTCTCGATGGGCTTGAGCCCCGGCGCATAAGTCCCCGAGACGAAAGAGCGCGTCTGGCCGAACTCCCCGTAGTAGGACGCCTCGTTCTCCCGGTTCACGAGGGTGTACTTCGGCAGGCCCGTCTCCTCATCCCGGGCCTGTTCCCATTTCTCGGCACGGCCGGCGAACCAGCGGTGAGTGAAGCAGGGCTCCCAGCAGACCGGGGGATCGGTGTCATAGTTCGCCAGGCGGCTGTCGACCTGCGCCTCGTACTCGGGCCCGGCCCAGAACTCGGCGTCGGTGCGGGTGAAATCAGGATCCCCGGCCCGAGGGCTGCCGAAGTCGGTCCGGATATGCGCGAACAGCGAGTGGCGCGTGTACTTGCCTTCGGGCACGTCCTTGAACGCACCGACGGCCGTGAACCAGAACAGGTTCTCGCGCTCTCCCACATTGAGCCGGTTGCGCGTCCCATCTACGGCGATGCGGTCCAGGCTCGACCAGAGTTGCTCCTTCACCGATGCGGCGTACGGGGCCCGGGCCACGGCGCTCTGGTAGACGCCGGTGCAGTCCGCCCCCAGGTCGGCCTCGATCCGCCGAACCGATCCCGATCGAGGGTCGATCACCGAGAACCCGCTGTCGCCGGCACGGTAGGCGATGATCCGGTCTCCCTGAGGCGATGACAGGGGCGAGAGCGTGATGCTCGCGGGTCCCCGATGGGTGACCGGTACATCTACCGATCCGAGTAGCTCCCCGCCGCTACTCAGGACGAGTACAGTCGAGGAGTCACCTTCCACAGTTGCCTGCGTGACCGCGATCTCATCCCCCGGTTGCGCGGCGAAATCACCGACAGTGATGGCGAAGGGCGCCGCGATCTCGTCAGGCACGGCGATGCTGCGCAGCCAGTTGCCGTGACGGTTGAACACCCGCAGCTCCCGCACGGTTGCGTCCTTCAGGGGAGCCGCAACGATGTACGCACCGCCGCCGGGGCCGACTCCCGAGGCCTCGGGCTGTCTCCTTCACCCGTCACCATGGGTGGCGCAAGGGGAACAGACGGCTTGATTTCCCCAGCATACTCGCGCAACTGCGTCGCCAGGTCGAGCTCCTTCCCCACCACGGAGACGCTCGTGACATTGCCCCCGTCGGAGAAGGAGTGGGACGCGGCGATCATGTCTGACTTGTCCGCGATCTTCGACGGGGAGATCAGCGTCTTCTCCACGTGGGCCTGTAGCTTGAGAAGGCCCTGGCGCTGCTCGTCGAGGCGCGCCTGCTCGGCCGTGTCGCCGAAGTCGATCCGGAACTGGCGCACCGATCCGTCCCACTCGTCCGGCCGCACGGCCTTCAAGTTCGCCGCGAAGGGCGTCCACTCGGTCGCAGCGGGGATCTTCCCGGTGTGGGAGTAGATCCACCCGCTCTGCGGCGCGATGAAGTAGATGTCGAAGAAGTCCAGATCGGTCGCGCACTGGTACTCGAAGGCGAACACCTGCAGGCTCACGGGGTCGTAGGGCTGGGTGACCTCGTCCGCCAGGATGTAGGGATCGCCGCCCGTTGTGCGCACCTCGAAGACACCATCGCCCAGGTCCCTCAACTCGGCGCTGTGCCTGGGTTCGGACAGGCGAAGTGGAATGGGTCGCTGAGCGTCGGCGGCAAGCGCCAGCAGTAGAACCATAGCCGCCACGACTGCGAGTAGCATCTCAATCCTCATTGAGGTCTCTCCTGACCGGCCATGGGGCCAGATTGCGCCGCGTAGCGCCTGTGTCGCGTCAGTTCGTCTTGAAGCCCCTGGCAGCGAAGTCCGGGCCCCACGGGTCGGCGTCAGGCATCCCGGAGGCGTCGATCAACTCGCCCACGCGAGTCCTGTATGCGCGGACCTCTCCCGGATCGCGAGAGTATTTTGCCAGGTCTTCCACCAGGCTCTCAGGGATGGGCAGGGCTTCACGTGCCTTGACGAGCCAGCCTTTCTCGCGGTTCGTCAGTGCATCGCCCTTCGCCTCGTACTGCCGGATGATCTCTTCCAGGATGATGGAGTAGGCGAAGTCTTCCATCCCGTCCCGGTAGTTCTCCAGACGGATGGTCGGGACGGGCTTACCGCCGGGACCCGAACACAGCAGTGATCCGTCGCCGTGGTAGACCGTCCAACTCACGGGGTTCCACTTGGTGAACGGGCCTTCCTCGATCGGCTGGTTGTTGTTCCATATGTCCAGGGAGTAGTACAGGAATCCGTCGGGCCGGTACTTCGCGGTCATCGCGCCCATGAGCAGCCTTGACTCGATAGCCGCATACTCGACGAACCAGTTCGCGTACGGATTGTGCGGACCGCAGCAGATATACCACCAGACCTTCTTCCCGGCGGCCCGGGCATCGGCGGCTATCTCCGGG
>JALGSS010000210.1 GCA_029821745.1 Candidatus Zipacnadia bacterium | reverse complement strand
ATGCTGGACTACGGACGCCGGTTCCGCCTCGACAACCCCCTGGTGGACTTCGGGGGAGACGTGTACCAGCCGAACGAGCCCATCAACTGTGTCTACGACGCCTGGGGCGCGCCGCTGGCGATGCTCAGAGGGCTGTTCGAGTACCTCTACTCCGCCGACAGCCTGACCTTGATTCCCCACATCCCGCCCGGCATCACGCGGCTCGAACAGCGATTTCCTGTGCGGTTCGGCGACAAGCAGGTGCACCTGGCGACTCTCGGTACAGGGCCGATCTCAGCCGTCCTGATCAACGGGAAGCCGTGGAACGAATGGGACGACGCCTCAATCACCTTGCCGTATGATGGCCTGCCCGACCGGGCCCGACTCGTGATCTGTCGCGGCGGCGCCGAGCCGAGAGTGATCCGCGTGCCCAGGCCGGCGCCCTTTGTGGTGGCGACGCCGGAGGCGCCCTTCTGGGACCTGAGCGATCTGTCGGCGAGCAACGTGGGCAACGGGAGACCGTTGCGCCTCGGGGCGGACAGCAAGGGCGCGAGTCGTTTCCTGGGTGACATGAGACGCGCGCGGATCTTCAGCCGGGCCCTGAGCGCTGATGGGATCGCAGCTCTGGCAGCCGATCCCGGCGGGCCATCCACCGACTCGGCGCTGGTCGCCGACTACTTCATGGATCGTCTCGCAGACGGCGCGTGCCCGAATCCCGTGCACCCAGACCTACCCGCCAAGGTCGTGGGGACGGTGGAAACTGTGTCGGTGGACGGAGGCAAGGCGGCGCGATTCACGGGGGACGGGTACTTCGAGGTCCCGAGCGACCCGCGGATCAACCTTACCCGCGCCTACACCCTCGAAGCCTGGATTTGCCCCGATGAGCTGCCGGACAGCGGCGCGCGGATCATCGATCGCGTGACCGCCGGGGTCGACGATGGGTACCTGCTCGACACGCACCCGGGGAACAGCCTGCGGCTGATCACCGAGCAAGGGTCGATCGGCTACGGGGCAGACCTGAAACCCGGCGTGTGGGTGCATGTTGCGGGGACTTTCGACGCGCGGGAGGGTCTCGCATTGTACCTGGATGGTCGGCAGGTGACCTCGGGCACGGCGAAGACACGCGTCGCGACCGATCTCGCACGCGTGGGCCAGTTCTACCGCAGACTGAAGACTGCAGACCTCGAGGACACATTCGAGGGGCAGCAGGCTCGGCTCGCCGTGGCGCATCTGGCCGCGTTGCGCGAGCGGGTCAGCCTCATCCGCGAGGGAAGACTGCCCGCCCTGCCTGATGCCTCCGAGAGTGCCGCGGCCCGCTGCTACCTTGAGGCCGCGACGCGGCTGGCCACGGGGCTGGAGAAGATGATGAAGGACTACGAGCAGTCAGCCGATCCGCGCAAGCGGCGGCTCCTGCGGATCTGGAACGAGTCTGCTCCCCCGCGTTCTTGAAGGGGAGAGAGGCTCATCGGTCAGAGGCCCTCGGCCAGCGTTCTGCCCAGGGCTCGCACGTGATCGGCTTCGGCGTCTGCGGGGGCGCCCATGCACATCATGCCGGGGCACGCCTGCTTCAGGCCGAGGCCCCGCGAGAGTCTTTCCAGGCTCTCCACGACTCGCGCTCCGCCACCATGGGTCCCGAAGACCACGTATGGCTTGCCCGCGAGGGCGTGCCGGTACGGCAGGGCGTCGTCGAAGAACGTTTTCACATGCCCGGCGCAGTAGCTGAAGTAGTCCGGCGACCCGATAGCGAAGCCGTCGGCCCCGGTCACCGAATCCATGTCCGCTCCGGGCAGACTCACCATCTTGACCTCGACACCCGGAACCTGGCCGCAGCCCTCGGCGACAAGCTGCGCCATCTTCTCGGTGTTGCCCGTCTGCGAGTAGTAGACGACGGCGATAGTTGGCATCCTCGTGTCCTCCTCGTGGAGCGACGAGTTGTCGGCGCGATGGCGGCGCATCACGGTGCGCTGCCGCGCACCTGTGCAAACTAGTTCGCCGGGAGGCCCCGTATACCTTGCGCCGAGAGCGTTTAGACTGGACCCGTACGCTCCGGCAACGCCCCGGAGATCTTGAGTCTGGCGCGCGATGGAGTGAGTGACGAACGCACAGAACGTGGACCTGCGCATCCAACCGAGTAGCGAAGGCCTGCCGAAGGTGGCCGGAGAAATCCACCGGCAACCACGGCGTGAGGAGAACTGCCATGACCGGTGAGCCCGTGAGTATCACCAATTTCGAGCGATCCTGCGTTCGCTGGCGGATCGACACCACGAAGAAGCCCGTCGCAACGGTGTCCCAGAAGCTGCCGATGACGCTGAACAATGTGCGCGCATTGCTCGACGCCCGCGCGATCATCACCGACCAGGCGACTGGCCGCGTGTTCGACTATGTGCTGACCGCATCCTGCAAGGCGGAGCAGGTCTGGGTGCCGCGTGACATATGGCACCAGCCGAACGCCGATATGTGCATGATCGCCGGAGCGGACGAGTTTGTGATCGTCAAGCGCTGGGACAAGGCCGACAAAGGGATCATGCGCTACCCCGAATCCCTAGGCGTGCAGCCCGAGCGCCAACTGGACACGCCCGAGACGAGCTTCGACAGCTACTCGATCGACGTGATGCCCCGAGAGGGTACGGTGCTCGATAGCGTGGACGCGATCATCGAGACGCTGTTCGCCGCCACGCCCGTGGTCGCCCAGACCCAGTATGAGGTCGCAGGGCACCATGTGCTCCTGGAGTACCCCGTGAAGACCGTGAACTTCAGCGAACGCGAGCAGTATTACCAGGTGGACACCGGGCCGGTTCTGTTCCCGGACCTTGAAGGCGATCACCCGTCGATCTTGGAGAGCTGCCGGCTGGCCTACGTGGCTCACAATTGCCCGGACTGGGCGGAGTTCATCGTCTGCGTCCCGACCGCGTTGACCGACGACATCAACGTGCACCACTACTCGCACAGCGTGCGGGTCGAGGGCGTCTGCAACCGCATGATCGCTGTGAGTTGAGCTGCAGACTCAAGTTCGACAAACCCTTCCCAGCGCAGGGGGCCATGCATGAAGTTGGCCTACAAGCACAACTGGCCCGAGGCCAAAGAGCGCCTCGAGGCCTTCTGGCGAATGGAGAATAGCGACCGCCCGTGCATCGCGGTCACCGCGCCGGGGCAGCCGATGCGGTCCCTGGACCCGCCGCCCGATTACAAGACCAAGTGGTCCGATCCGGAATACGTGGCCCAGAGCTATGACGCCCGGCACGAGGCCACGTACTTCGGCGGCGAGGCGATGCCGGGGACATCCCTGATGGTCGGCTACTGCTTCGGATACGGGGCGCCTCTGCACTACAGCGAGCAGACGGTGTGGCAGGAGCCGATCATCGAGTCCTGGGACGACCCGCCTGACTTGAGCTTGAAGGACGATGACTGGGGCTGGCAGCAAGTGCAGAAGGTGGTGGCGCGCTGCGCCGAGGTCTCGGCCGGGAAATGGATGACGGGTTGGCCGAACTTGCACCAGCCGAACGACCACCTGTCTCTCTTGCGCGGGGCCGAAGACTTCTGCCTGGATATGCTCGACCACCCGGCGGAGGTCAAGCGGGCCCTGAGGCAACTGCTCGACAACTGGTACGAGATGCACGGCCGTCTTGACCCTCTGATGCCCGGCCAGGAGGGCTCCATCGGCTGGCTGTCCGTGTGGTGCCCGTGGCCGAAGTCCATCACGCTGCAAAGCGATATTTCGTGCGTGCTGTCTCCGGCCATGTTCGACGAGTTCATCGCCCCCGAGTTGGAGGAACTGTCACAGTGGCTGGACGGCACGCTGTACCACCTGGACGGGCCGGGGGCGCTGCAGCACCTTGACCGCCTGTTGGCGATCGAGCGGCTTCACGCGATCCAGTGGACGCCGGGCACCGGCAATCCCGAGAGCCTGAATTGGCTTGATCTGTACAAGGAGATCCAGGCGGGTGGCAAGGGTGTCGTGATCTACGTGCCGTACGCCGATGTGGAGACCGCGGTCCGCGAACTGCAGCCCGAGGGATTGTTCATCATCACCTCGGCGCCGAGTCCCGGAGATGCTGAGGCCCTGCTCGAGCGCGCGACTCAGATCACACGGGATAAGCGCCGCGCGCCCCGCAAGGGCAAGGGGATCTAGAGGAACCACACTATATACCGGCGCACCCACTCCCCTGCGAGCAGGCCGGCGAGACTCCACACGCCCACGGAGAAGAAATGTCCGAGCGTGAAGGCCAGGAATGCCGGCGCGATCCGCCGGTATAGCCCCACGCCGCCGATGTGCAGGGTGATGGTCTTCACACCCCACAGGACGAAGGCCGGGAACCACATGTACGGGCCCTGGTGGCAGTACGCCAGGGCATAGCCGCCGGGGTGCAGCGGGAAGCGGACCCAGAGCCTGCGGCCGATAATCATCAGAAGCGCGATCACCGATCCCGCCAGCGTGTACCCGATCTTCTCCGGGTTCGGGCGCTCCGGCGCGTCAATCCACTGAGAGATCGCCCTGAACTGCCCGAGCACCTCCTGGGTCATCTGCCCGCCTTCGGTCCCGCCGGGGCTGGAGAGCACAAGCCCCCCGTACTCGTAGTAGGCCGACAGGTTCACCAGCAGCGCGGTCACGAGCCCGAACACGAGGGCGGCGATGACCACTTTCGCGAGCGTGCGACGGCTGCCTCCGAGTCGGGCCGCCGCCACGTGCGCCTCCTGCCCAACCATTGTGATGGCCTGGTTCACGCTACGCTGCAGCCACGAGAACATGGTCAGGAGCGTGAAGGACCCCATGTTGTTGCCCCGCACGAACGCCTGGCTGCCCAGGAAGTTGATCATCAACGGGCGCTGCTGATACAACGGGTAGCCCCAGACCACCGGGAAGCCCATCTCCGAGCGGTTGCGCGCGTACACGATCAGCACGAGGAACATGATCCCGAAGTACATCGCCGAATGCCACAGCTTCACGCCGAACATCGCCGGCATCCCGATGACGACGACCATCCCGAGGATCGCTGCGAAGAACCCGACGCGGTCGCTCAGGGGCTCTCGCGTGTCATCGACATCGGCGTCTCCGAATATCGCGTGTCGGGCGCTCTGCGCGAGGCTCCCTCGGGCCTGATACGTGAAGTAGAGGCCCAGGAGCACGAAGGCTCCCATCGCCTGCTGGGTGACGAAGGGGAAGCCCGAAGGGCTATAGCCGCCCATTTTCGCGAAGGGACGGATCAGCCAGCCGGCGACGGTGCAAAACCAGATTGAGAACAGCACATCAGACGGCACGAGATAACCCAGGCCCAGGATCTCAGGCTTGTAGAAGACGGAGAACCCCTGCATGGTGTTCCAGGGACTCTCCGTGAAGATGTTTCCCAGCGGGTAGGAGATTCCGAGGGCCGGGACCCCCGGGTTGAAGACCTTGAGGATATTGAACACGTTGTAGATGATCGCCAGCGAGAAGCCGATCCAGACGAGCGGGTCACGATAGAAGCTCTTGCCCGACAACAGGCTGCCCTCGGGCCTCAGCATCTCGACCGCGAAGCTTGAGACTGGGAACGTGAGGCGCTCATCATCCTCCCAGTGACGGCGGAACAGGGCGATCAAGCAGAAGGCGGAGATGAAGTACGCACTCAAGTACCCGCTCCACAGCAAGGCGGGCACGAGCCAGAGCTTCCACGGCACCAGCGTGGGGCCCATGAAGAAGCGGGCCACGCCCCCAACCAGCGGGCCGATGACGGGTACACGCTCGATGCCCAGGGCAGAAAGCCCCTTGCCGCCGCCCTCCCAGAAAACGCGCGCGTCCTCGGGGTCGTTGGGGGCCCACTGCGGCGGGATGTGCGTCGCCATTTCGGCGAGGTGATCCTGAGGAGTGCCGAAATACTGGGTCACCATCAGGCAGGGCATGACCTGTCGGAACAAGCCCACTCCGGGCATGGCCGACGTGATGGCCACGAAGACGAACACGACGAGCGTTTCGCCGGGAGTCAGCGTCAGCCGCCTGCACCAGCGGGAGAGGGCCGACGGTGCGCCCTCGGACTCAAATCGGTGTGCCAGGCGCGTGAGCCCCGCCGCGAGACCCATCAGCAGGAACAGTGCGAGGATTGAGGCGATGGGCGGCGTGCTCTCGGATATCTGACTGGTGAGGGTAACCAGTTCGGCCTGTTTGGTCCATGCGCCAACGAGGAGCGAGAGAAAGACAGCGACGAGCAGTGCCCGGGCGGTTGCCCAGCGAGGCGAGGAGCTCTCAGCGCGAGCGGCTTCGCTCGAATCTGCCTGCTGTGATCTGTCCGGGCTTGGAGATGGATCCGGCATATGCGAACACCTTCGATGAGTGGGGCACAGCGCCCCGTGCTGCGTTTGGTTGTGGCCCACGGCCCGTCAATACGACGCAGTAGGTTTCGCCGGGCCGCCCTGCGCTCCTCCTGACCGCTTACCATTCCGGCGATGCATCAGTCCGAAACCGCGCTCAGCCGGGCCCACTCGATGTTCGTGACGTCGGTTTCGGGTCCCGCGTAATACACCATCAGGACCTCGTCATCAGGGAGCGGGGCTGTCGCAGGCAGGCCGACGGAGAACCGGCTCATCTCCGACCAGGCGTCTTGCATCGTGCCCTTCTCCCAGTTCTGGGAGGACTCGCTGTCGCCGTGGATGACGATCTCGCTCGCGTCCGGCCAAGTCCTGCCGTCGTCGCTGCTCATCCGGGCCTTGATCTGTGGCGCGCCGGTGCGGTCAACGTAGACCATCGCCAGACGGCCGTCGGACAGTCCGACCGGCGCGGCAGGCTGCCCGGGCACTCCGATGTCCCACAGCTCGCCCCACGTGCGCCCGTGGTCCGCGGACAGTCGAGCGTGGATGTTGAGGTACGTCGCCGTCTCACGGTCGAAAGTCCAGAACAGGTCGAGAACTCGCCCGTCGGGCAGGACTGCCGGGCGCTGGTCCCAGTAGAACACCCGCGCGTCGGGGTCGGAGGCGACCTCCACGTGCCCCGGCCACGTTCTCCCGCCATCCGCTGAGAACATGAGCACCGACGCGTGCCGCCAGATCGAGGTGTCATAGTAGCTCTTGTTCGTCTCGAATTGCAGCGCCCACTCTCCGTTGCGCAGAGCCAACGCGGGGCCGGTGATTGGTGTGGGGACATTGTACGGCGATGTGTCGATGAGCGCCGGCGGCGACCAGCTCTCGCCGCCGTCGTCAGACAGAGACAGGAACAGGCGTGAGTCCAGCAGGCCCTCGGTTTCCTCATTGAAGAAGGGCAGTGACGGGTCGGACACGTCCACCCAGTAGACGATCGCCAGCAATCTGTCGCCGCCCAGAGA
>JALGSS010000209.1 GCA_029821745.1 Candidatus Zipacnadia bacterium | reverse complement strand
TAGCCCATGTCGTCGGGCCAGCGAACGGCGTCGAATCTGAAGCCGCGATCCCAGGCCATGCCGAGCATAGCGAGGTTCAGGTCGAGAGCGGTCTCAAACATGTCGCGGCACCATTCGGGGTCGTCGAGCAGGGCGATGAGGATGCGCTCGTAGCCGACATGCCAACTGGCGAACACGTCATAGCCGAACCACGCGCTGCCGACGATCCAGGCGCCGGACGCCTGCCAGGCCGGATACTGCTCTTCGAGGGACTTCCAGTTGATGCGGTCCTCACTGGGCGTCATGCGCTCCTTGGCATCGGCCCAGGATTCGCGGTCTTTGATGGTGAAGTCGAGAAACTCGGGCACGCCACCGTGGCTCTTCCAGCTCTTGAGGGTGGCGCCCCACGCAGTCGTGTGGATCGTGTACTCCTCGGTGTCTTCGAGAGTCTGGACGGGATAGCGGGGGCTGTTGTCGTTGGCGATTCCCGCCAGCGGGTCCCAGCCGAAGAATTCCCCGGGGGAGACACCCTTGGGCAGACCCTCGCGGTGCCAGCGCTCAGCCGTGGGGGCCCATGGGCTATCGTGCATGGGCAAACGGTCGGGATTCTCGTGGTTGTAGACACGCTGGTAGCGCTCTCGGGTCGTCAGTTCGCAGGCCACAGGCAACACTCCTTAGGAAAACTGCCTCACCATTCGTGCCCTGGCGGGAGAATACCTGCCGGTGCAGGGAGGTAGACGCCTCTGCGGCGCGGAAAAGAGGTGGCGTCGACAATAGGGTATTCAGGGGCTGCGAGTCGCGGTATAATACAGCGGCTCTGTGCCCCAGCGCTTGAAGAACGGGAAGAGGTGTGCAGGAAAAGTGACAACCTACTACCGACGCTCAGCTTGCCTGACGGTCCTGCTGGTGCTGATTGCGGGATCACTGCAGGCCGCCGACATCAGCATCACCGTGGCTGTAGACCGCGAGGACGGGATGTACTCGGTGGGCGATGAGGCCAAGTTCGCTATCTACGCCAAGCGGGGAGACACTCCCGTGACGAGCGGGGAGTTCGCGTGGAGCCTGACCGTCGACGGCGTAGCGAAGGTGTCGAGCGGGACGGCTGAGTTCGGCAAGAAGCCCGTTGTCGTCAAGGGAAGCCTCGATGAGCCGGGAATTCTGCGGTGCACGGCGATCTACACGGATGGTGACCAGACGTTGGTGAAGGCTGCCGGCGCGGCGTTCGATCCGACACAGATTCAGCCAACCGCGACGGAGCCCTTCGACTTCGCGAAGTTCTGGCAGGGCAACCGCGAGAAGCTCCTGCAGGTCCCGGTTGACTTGAAGCTGGCGAAGTCGGCCCAGCACTCGGACGCCGGCATGACGGTCTACAAGATCAGCATGGCCAACATCAAGAACAGCCGCGTGTACGGCTGGTTGGCAGTCCCGACCAGTCCGGGACCGCATCCAGCCATGCTCACGGTCCCGTATGCGGGCGTATACCCCCAGACGCCGGGCTGGGTTAGCTGGGGTCGGCGCGGGTTCATCGCGATGGCGATCAGCGTCCACGACTACGACGTAGACATGCCCCAGGAGAAGTATGACGAGTTGGCGGATGGCGCGCTGTGGCGGTACCCCTTTAAGGGGATGCGGCATCGGCGTGGCTACTACTTCCAGCGGACATTCACCGGCTGCATGCGGGCGATGGACTATCTGACCTCGCGGCCCGATTGGGACGGGAAGAACCTGGTTGTGACTGGTTCGAGCCAGGGCGGCGGGCTCTCGCTGATCTGCGCCGGGCTGGACAACCGCGTGTCAGCCATCGCCGCGAACGTGCCGGCGCTGTGCGACCACAGCGGCCTGTTGCAGGGCCGGGCCTCCGGCTGGCCGGGGCTCCTGCGGTTTGACGAGGCGCACCGGGACAAGACCGCCGAAGCCGCCGCGTACTATGACGCGGTGAACTTTGCGCGGTACATCCAGTGCCCGTCGCTGATCGCGGTGGGACTGGTTGACACCACGTGTCCGCCGACGACGGTCTACTCGGCCTACAACGTGATCAATGCGCCGAAGGAGATCATGGCATTCCCGTACATGGGGCACTCCAGCGACCCGAAGTACAATGCCTACCGTGAGCAGTGGATTCTTGATCAGGTGTTCGGCAAGCGAGTCGCCCCGGGGAAGATGTCCGTCAGCCGGTAAGGACCACAGCACATGAAACAAGCAACGGCAGCCGCCGGATGAACCCGGGTCGGCTGCCGTTTTGTATGTGGGGCTTCCTGGGACGCCTTGAGCTAATCGGCCCGCTGGATGTAGTTGATCCGCAGGTTGGCGAGCATGGCGTCGAGCTCTCGTTTCTCGTCAGGGGACAGGTCGGGCTCAAGGCGCGTGATGATGTCGCCGAGCGAACTGATCGCGGCCTGTGCCTCGGGCAGATTCTCCCGCGTCTCTCCCCCCGGCGGAGCCTGGATGCCGAGATTGATCCAGGCGAGTTGCACAAGGAGGCCGACGGTGAAGCGCAAGACCCCGTACACGCCGACTTCCGCCCAGTTCATGGGTTCGTCCTGTGCGGGCTCTTCCGCCGGGAGCGGCTCTTCGGGCTCGGGAGCCGGCTCGTAGGGCGGCTCTTCGGGCGTGGTCGGCTCCTCAGGCTCGGGGATGGCCTCAGCCGGCGGCTCCTCGACCGGGGCGGGCTCTTCAGGCTCGGGGATCGGCTCGTAGGGCGGCTCTTCCGGCGTGGTCGGCTCCTCAGGCTCGGGGATGGCTTCAGCCGGCGGCTCCTCGGGCGCTGCCGCGTCCTCGTCCTTGATCACGCGCCTGTCGACCTTCTTGTACCCGTCTTCTTCCTCGTAGTTCTTGTCCTCCGGCATGGGTCCAGACCTCCTGCTCAAACGATGGTCTCGTGCGG
This sequence comes from Candidatus Zipacnadia bacterium, assembly GCA_029821745.1. Classification (GTDB taxonomy): domain Bacteria; phylum Armatimonadota; class Zipacnadia; order Zipacnadales; family JABUFB01; genus JALGSS01. The sequence continues at coordinate 4,408 of JALGSS010000209.1, read as the reverse complement.
TGACGACCAAGCCACCAGGGACGCGCGCGTTCCGTCGCCCCTGAATTATCAGACGGATAGACTCGGGCCTCTGACCGTGATGCGAACGGGCGCATTCCCCTCCAGGCCTATCTCCACATCGAGGAAGCGCTGGATGATCGCCGCGTTCGTGCGCAGATGCTCCGTGGCGGCCTCCGACAGGATCACGCTTGTCCCGTCCGCGAGGGCCGCATACAGGAGAAGCTGATCGCCCAGGTGCGCGTCGACTGCAGCCCCTGATTCAAGGAACGCCGTGAAGTTCCCGGCGGCTTCCGCTCCCACCTTCTCGGCAGGTTTTCCCCGCTCGCCCAGAGCCGTGGCGCCCGCGTGTCCGGACCCGTAAGTGGCGGCGATCGCCAGGCATGTGCCCGGACCACCAGTGGGCCGCGACACGACGCGTTTCGCGAGGCGCGAGACCTCGTGGGGGAGATCGCGCAACGCGGCAGTCGTCTGGCGCTTGACGATGTGCTCAGGCAGGCGGTCGGAAACCGTACTAGTGACCCGCAGAGAGGCGAGCTTGCCCGGGTCAGCGAGATCAAAGGGCTGGAGGGGCTGTGGGGGGGGCTGCACAGTTGCGATGATCTCTCCGCCACCGGCGGGATACCAGCCTCCGCGTGTGCGCTGAAGGGTGACCTGAGCCCCGGCGCGTTGGATGGCCGGGAGGAACACGTCGGCGAGGTATTCGTAGCAGGGACTCCAGGGCACATTGGTGCCGCCGCGGATCGTGACGCGACTGTCTCCCCCCGTGAAGAGCAAGGGCGGCAAGACCGTCTGCAACACGAGCCCGGTGGACCCGGCGCTGGGGCGTACGTCGGCGACATCGAACCGGTAGCTGCCTGAGGCAGGCTTGCCTGGCTCGAAGGAGAGCTGCCGGCTACCGATTTCGTCGCCCGAAACCGTTGCGCCACAGACGGCGGCGGCAGCCCGGACGCAGGTGACGTGCTGCGCGGCGAGACCGGGTTTGGGGCGCCCGGCGCGGATATTTGTGATCTCGACGGGGCGCCTGAGCAGCGCCGCGAGGGACAGCGAGGTCCGAAGCACCTGCCCTCCGCCTTCGCCGAAAGACCCGTCGATGTGAACGGTGTCCATGCCAACCACTCCTGAACAAAGAGGCGCCAGCGCGTTCCTGGCCTGTCCCGTCAGGACCTTGTCGCTTGGTGGGGATTAAATCACAAAGGGGTATTGCCATGCCACCTGCAATGTGACATAACATGATGGTGTATCGAGACGTGAGAGACAACGCAGCGGCTGAGCATTTCGCGGGTAGGAGCGATCGTGCAATGGCGATTCGATTGAGCAGTGAGAACAGAGTGTACGCATTCGCCCGGGGGATGGCGCCGGCGGCAACCGTGGACGCCGGCGAGACCGTGATCCTCGAAGCCAGGGACTGCTACGACGGGCAGGTGGACCTGACGCGGACGCCGCTGTCGGCGGACGGCGCCGATGGCTCGCTGTGTAACCCCGCTACCGGCCCTGTATTCGTGCGCGGGGCGATGCCGGGAGACATGCTCTGCGCGACCATCGAGAAGATTGATGTCGCGCCCGTGGGCCTGATCTTCGGATCAAACCGGGACTGGACCTACTCGGCGGGCATGGCGGTGCACATTGAGGACGGCAAGGTGGCGCTCCCGGGCGGCCACCGCGTACCGATTGAGCCGGTGATCGGGGTGATTGGCGTGGCCCCCTCAGGCGATGATGCGATCCCTAACTCGACGCCGGGGGACCACGGTGGGAATCTCGACACGCCCGACGTGAGGACCGGCAGCACCGTGTACCTTCCGGTTGCTGAGGAGGGCGGGCTGTTCGGCGTGGGGGATATCCACGCGCTCCAGGGCGACGGCGAAGTCTGCGGGCAGGGGATTGAGATCGCGGGCAGCGTGACGGTGCGACTGCAGGTGATGAAGGGGACGCTGGGTCCTGGGCCGGTGATTGATGCTGGGGGGCACTGGGCGGTGGTGGCGTCGGCAGAGACCCTGGATGAGGCGTCTGATATCGCGCTGCTGCGGGCACGTGACTTCGTGATGGCCCGGACCGGCGTCAAGGACCATGAAGCGATCATGCTCCTGAGTACTGTGTGCGATCTGAGGATTTCGCAGATTGTGAACCCGCTGAAGACGGTGCGCGTCTGCATCCCGAAGAGGATCGCCGGGGCGTGGTAGGGAACAGGAACTATTGTGGATAGTAGTAGTCCTATATAGAGCGATAGATTGAGACAGGTCGACTTCGGGGAGGCGCCGCGTCGGGCAGGTCGGCGTGGGGAGATCGGCCTACTTAACACCGGGGAGCGAATCCGGAGAAGGTGCTAACTACCACAACGAAGCGACTGCTCATTGCGGGGGCATTGGTGCTGTCTGTAGGGCTGATCGGGGCGAGAACATGCGACGCCTCGGACCAGACGCGACGCTGGCGGATCGGTGTGGCCGGGTCCTACTGCAACGGGTACTTGGGGATGCTGGGTAAGGAAGGGCTGCCACGGGAGCGGATGGCCGAGACGAAGGTGGCGGACCTGGAGTACCTCAAGCAGTTCGACGCAGTACTTCTCGCCATCCCGATGGTGAGCGCCGGGCGTGTGTCGGGGGCTGTCGAGGCATACGTGAGACAAGGCGGGATCGCTGTGACGGAGGCCGCGGTGTGGCCGTCGAAGGGAGCCTTGCCCGGCCGGCGGATCCCGCAGCGCAAGGGACCGAACGTCCGGTTCGTGGCCAGCGACTGCCCCGCGAGCGCAGGTCTGCCCAAGCTGGGGCTGCTGAGGATGACTCGCCGCCCTGCGTCGTCGATCATCCCGCCGGCTGGACGCCCGGATACATACGTACTCGCCCGCTATACGGACGAGCGTGCTCAGAAGGAGACCGTCGGCGTGTTCCGCGACGGTAAGCAGGGCGCGCCGGCGATGATCCTGTTCAAGTACGGTAAGGGCTGGTGGCTGTGGTCCGGGATGTGGACGAGCTACTGGACCTCGCTCTCGGGGCCCCAGGCGGCGCAGGCCGTCCTGGCTGGGCTGGAGTTCGCCAGCGGGGGAGAACTACGAACACGGTGGTCGAAGGAGACTCTGGAGCAGAGCGATCTGCTTACGGAACCGGCGGAGCCTGAGTTCAAGACCCGACGGCGAGACGGTCACGGCGAGTTGCAGGCGCCACCTGAGGGCTACGAAGTCTGGGATGATGATCTGCAAATGGCGGGCGACTTCGACCTCACCGGGACGTGGGCGCATGGCGCGGAGGCGCAGGTCGTCAGCGCATACTGGAATGAGCAGTCGTACCGGGCCGTGATGCTGAGCGCGGAATTCGCGCGCATTGTGCGAGTCGTGGACGGGAAGCCAACAGTGGCGGCCGAGGCCGACCTGACGGCCCTTCAGGCCCGAGAGAAGCACGACGTGCATGTGACGCGGCGACGCGGCGAAGTGCTGGTGCGCATCGACGGCAAGCCGGTGCTCTCAGGACTTGACGGGGAGCCGCAGAACGGGATCGTGGCCTCGAAGGGCCTGGCTGATGTGTCGTGTCAGCCGGCTGGCCCGGTGGAATTCGCGGACGAGTTCATGCGCAGCGCCGAGGAGCGCAGCGCGTGGGAGATTGTCTCGGGGTCGTGGAAGGTGCAGCAGGAGCTCGGGGACCGTGGTAAGGGCAAGGTGGAGCAGAGCGTTAATCCCTTCCGATACCAGGGCGCGAGCAAAGGAGACGCCGACGCGCGCACCGTTGCGGGCATGTGGTTCTGGGATGACTACCATGCCGAGGTGCGCGTGAGGCCGAACTGCGAGACCATCGGCCTGGTGGGGCAGCACCGCGACCCGAAGAACCAGGTGGCGCTGGAGATCAGCGTCGCGAAGTCGAGGGACAAACAAACGAAAGTGCGGCTCGTGGGCTTGGCGAACGGCCGGGAGACGACGCTCGCGGAGGGCAGCGCGTGGTGCGTGGCCGACCAGTGGTGCAAACTCGGCCTGCGGGTCTCGGGCGGGTACATTCAGGGACTCGTCGATGACAGAATCGTCGTGCAGGCTCTGGATAACACGCGCGGAACCGGCAAGGTTGGCTTGCTGGTGAAGGGCGGCGAGGCTCTCTTCGACGACGTGCTGGTGAAACCATGGGTCGCAATGCCCCGGCCCTGCCGGGAGATGTCGCCCGAGGATTGGCTTGTTGAGCGCGGGCGGTGTGAATTCCCGGAGGGACCGGTGGAGGGCGTGCTGCTGCGGGGCCGGAGCAGTGCGAGGGCGCTGTCCCCCTGGGCCGGCGGCTACGCGTACGAGTGCTGGGGAACTGTGGCCCTGGGGACGGCTAAGGAGGCGGGGCTGCTGCTGCGGTATGTGAGCCCCCGGGCGTACTACTTGGTGGCGCTCGAAGGCGACGGGGAAGCGAAGACGCGAGTGCGGCTGAAGCGGAAGTCGAGAGATGGCGAG
>JALGSS010001138.1 GCA_029821745.1 Candidatus Zipacnadia bacterium | reverse complement strand
CGCGCAGAACTTGCTGACATGCAAGCCGTCGAGTTCCTCAGGAACATAGATGCCGTGGGAGGCATACCATCCGCCACAGTCGGAGCCGGACTCCTTGGGCGGCCGGTGAGCGCGCACGCCAGGCACGCCCTCCAGCAGGTCCCAGAAATAGTTCATGGCCTTCTGGATCTCCTCGCAGCGGGCCTTGTAGTGCTTGAGCTGCACGCGGCCGCAGGCGGAGGACAACTGGTGCATCCGGTACTTGTAGCCGCCCCAGGGGAGGCCCGCGAAGGGCTTCAGCGACGGATCCTGGCAGACTTCGCTGGTGCGCCCATAGTGTGGTGCGCCCATAGTGTCCCCACGCGATGACGCGCTCATGCAGGAGCTCATCGTTGGTGATGAACATGCCACCCTCGCCGACCGCAAGCGCCTTGCCCGACATGACCGAGAAGCCCGCGCAATGGCCGATCGTGCCGACGAGGCGGCCCTTGTAGTGGGCCCCATGGGCGTGGGAAACGTCCTCGATGACCTTGATATCATGCTTCTCGGCGATCTCCATGATCGCGTCCATGTCGCAGGGGTACCCGCAATAGTGGACTGGTATGATCGCCTTGGTGCGCTCGGTGATCCGGTTCTCAAGGTCGTTGGGGTCGAGACACAGCGTCATCGGGTCGACTTCACCGAACACGATGCCGGCTCCGAGCGAGAACGCGGGGAGCACTGATGCCCAGTAGGTGAGGCTGGGGCCGATGACTTCGTCGCCCACGCCGACGCCACAGGCCCACATGGCGGCTTGCAGCGCGGCGGTGCCACTGCTGTGCCCGACGGCATACTCCACGCCGTGCCAGTCGGCGAAGTCCCGCTCAAACTCCTGCGTGACATCCGTGCCGGACATGCCGCCTCGTCGGAGCACCTCGAGGACAGCTTGTTCGTCTTCTTCGGTGATAATCGGCCAGGTGAACATATCTTCGGGGTCGGTCTGAACTGCCTTCGGCCCTCCGAGGAGGGCGAGTTCGCTGTTCGCCATCGGTATCGACTCTCCCGACTGTGTGGTCTCTCGAGGTTCCCGGCCAGGTCAGCCGGGGCGGCAAGACCTCTGTCCGCCAAGGCGAGAGTATATACCACGGCTGGAGGAATGTCATTCGTTTCCGGTTTCATCGGGGAATCTCGGGGGTATACTCGGTGGCGTGACAGGAAACCTGCCGCCCGGCAGGTTTCCTGCAGATGACCGTCGTTGCCGAAGCAGGCTTGGGGGCAGGCCTCTTCGGCGACGACGGTCATTTTGTTTGTGCCGGTCCGTCAGGCAAACGCGCGCGCGCCCGGCAACGCCTCCGCCCCTCGCGCAAGGCGTGTTCAGGCTTGACGCCCTGCCTGGGTTCGGCCTTCTTTCCTGCGCCGCCACCACGCGAAAGCCACGGGCAGCATGCCGATAGCGAGCAGAGCCCCGGCCGGCAACTCAGGCGTGTGGACGTCTCCTCCCGATACGTTGTCCATCGTCAAGCAGCCGCCCTGGCTCCCCCCACTAGTGTTAGCACCGTGTCCAGCAGGGCGCCGGAGCGCCCGTACAGTTCGAGGTCAAGCGTGTCGCCGGGGGCCGCACCGGCGAAGTCGGACCACCAAGCCCACAGCGGGTCGTCGAACACCATTTCGATGGACGTAGGGGCACCCGTGCTCAGGCCACCAGTCGTCCACATGCCACCCTGATCCAGGGATGCTGAGACGTAGTTCATGGTTCCGTCCCCGCCGTCCTGTTCGAGAGTCAAGAACCCGCATTGGATCGGCTGAGTGCGGAAGTAAGTATCCTGCGGGAAACCGGAGGTATCTCCATAGTAAGGGGTATTCTGCCCTACAATCGTTACGTCCCAGGTTGCCCGGTCCGTATACGTCACGGGCGCATCGCCTCCGGGGCCTCCGGGTGATAGCAAAGCGGACAACCACAGCCATAGCGATACGAACACGACTTCGGGTCGCATTTCTCTCTGCCCCCTACTTGTGATCCCCCGGTGGTTGAGCTCGACGGATCAGGCACGAAAAAGCCCGTACGGCAATGGTACCAGCTCGTGGTGCCGCACGGGCTTGATATGTATTATATCCAATCGCGCCGAGCTTTACCATAGCATTCAGAGAAAAACACTCTCTTCTTGATGAAGTCGTTACTGCGCAATCAACGGCCTGAGTTGGTCCGGAGGGCAGGCGGTATCGGGGGAAGGCCTGTCGTCCGCCTCGCGTGCCGCGATCGGGTCGGCCCGGGGAAGGACCCGTCCAGGCGCACGGAGAACTGTTGCGGTGGTACACGTAGGAAGCGCGTAACCAGGACAGCCCTGACCGGAGGATCCCCAATGTCTGCGCTCCGCATCCTGATGGTGGCGGTCTTGCCCGTGGCGGCCGCAAGTGTCATCTGGGCTGATGACGAGCCCCTCTACAAGGACCCGAACGCCGCGATCGAGGCGCGCGTCGACGATCTGCTGGCGCGCATG
>JALGSS010000208.1 GCA_029821745.1 Candidatus Zipacnadia bacterium | reverse complement strand
GCCGATGAGCACCGGGTTGTTCTTGGTGCGCCGCGACAGAACCTGCACCAAGCGCTTGATCTCCCGCTCCCGGCCGATCACCGGGTCGAGCTTGCCCTCCTGGGCCAGCTCCGTAAGGTCTCTGGAGAAGCGCTTCAAGGCCTCGTATTTGGACTCTGCCCCCGCATCCGTCACTTGGTGGCTACCGCGCACCGCCTGGAGGGCTTTCAGCGTGCCCTCGGCGGTTACGCCGACCCCCTTCAGAAGTCGCGCCGCCTCGGTCTGCCCGTCCTCCACGATGGCCAGGAACACGTGCTCCGTGGCGACGAACTCGTCCCCGAATCGCTGCGATACCTCGAAGGCCTTGTCGAACACGCGGCTCGTGTGCGGAGTGATGTACAACTGCTGCGAATCCCCGCCGGCCACCTGAACCTGGGGCCGCTTGCCCAGTTCGCGCTCGACTTGGCCCCTCAGCGTGCTCGGGTCGACCGACTGCGCCGACAGCACGCGTGCGATAACGCCCTGCTCCTGCTCGAGCATCGCCAGGAGGATGTGTTCCGTGTCCAGTTGATTGTGCTTGTACCGCTGGAGGATCTGCTGACTGGACGCAACGGTCTCCTTCGCGGCGTTTGTGAACCTCTCGAAATCCATATTCGATCATCTCGCGTTGTGAAACGCCAGTAATGTCGTGCTGAGGAACTCAATCATCTAGCTGCGGGGTGGTCACGTCGTGCAGTGATCGGTTCCGCAGATTCTCGTCACGCTGCCGGCAGCGTCCGTGGGGCCCCGCCGGTTGTGCGGCACCGGCACCCCACGGCTAGCTCGCCTGTCTCAATACACCTGTAGTATCGATTACCAGAACGGTCTGCATAGTGTCCTTTTGGGTGTGAAGTCTGGTGGCGGGGGGCGTGTCGTGCCGCTGGGTCTGCCGTTACCCAATCTCCTCCACCAGCACCTCACGGGCCTCCTCCAGGCGGTCGGGCGGGACCAGCACGCGGACGCTCTCGAAGCTGGGGAGGCCCGGCACGTAGATCGCTACGGCCTGCGTCGGGAACCGCATCGCCGGGATGCCCTTAGCTTTCAGTTCAGCGACCGCCATATCCGCGTCAACCCCGCCGTCGGAGGCGCTGTACCGGCCCGCCACCACCCATTCCTTGCCCTTAGCCGCCTCGGTGTCGCCTTTCCCGCGCCCCCACATCACTGCACCTCTGCACCTGGGTTGTCCGTCTCAATCTCGACTCTGAAAGGTCTGCCGGCGGGAAGACTCTTGGGCCCTTTCTCGATGTGCTCAGTGAGCCGCTCGACTTCCCGCTGAAGCTGCTCGATCTGATCCAGGAGCTTGAGCACGACCTCGACGCCGGCCAGATTCACACCCATCTCCTGGGTCAATCGCTGAATCTGCCGTAGCCGCTCAATGTCCCGGTCCGAGTAGAGCCGGACATTGCTGTTGCTGCGGCTGGGGTAGATCAGCCCAAGGCGCTCGTACGTGCGCAGGGTCTGAGGGTGGCACTGAACGAGCCGTGCCGCGACGCTGATATAGTAGACGGGCTCGTCATTTCTCGGTGGCATCTGTTATCTCCGCTTCCTCGGCCCGAGTCTCATCCCATCGCTGGTGACTCCGTATGCGTATCCCCCTGTCACTCCAGCCCGTCAGGCAGGTCCGCCCGTGGGTCTTCCTCCGTGACCCTGGCAAGCTCTTCCAGCAGTTCCTTCTGCTCCTTCGTCAAGCGCCGTGGGGGAACGATGGTCACCTTCACGAACTCGTCCGCTCTTGTCTTCGTGCCGGGCTTCGCGGGTCCCTGCCCGCGGAGCCGGAACCGCTGGCCGCTTCGTGTGCCGGCCGGGACCTTCAGGCTCACCTGGCCTTCAACGGTCGGCACCGAGATCTTCGCGCCAAGGGACGCCTCGGTGAAGGAGAGAGGCACCTCGACCTCCACATCGTCCCCGGTCCGCTTGAAGAACGCATCTTCCTGCACGTCGATGATCAGGATTAGGTCGCCGTTCGGCCCGCCCCGGGCTCCCCGCCCACCTTCGCCCGCCAATCGGATCTTGCTGCCTGTCTTGACCCCCGCCGGAATCTTCACCTTCAGCTTCCGCTCTCGCAGTACCTCGCCACCACCCCGGCACGTCTGGCACTGCGACTGGACCACTTCGCCGGTTCCCTGACAGTACGGGCACGCGCCGCCGAGGCCGAACATGCCTGCCCCGCGAGAGCTCTGACCTGAGCCATTGCACGCTTGGCACGGGCCACCCTTGCCTCCCAGGCCCCCGCAGTCGGGGCAGATGTCGGAGATGCTCAAGGTCAGTTGCTTCTGCGATCCCTTGACTGCCTCTGCAAAGGTTACGCTCAACTCGTGGGAGATGTTGGCGCCACGCTGCGGCTGAACTTGTGCTCGGGAGCGCTGCCGCCCCGTAGCCCGGCCCACATCACCGAAGATGCTGCCGAAAATCTCCTCAAAGCTCCCGGCCCCGAAATTCGTGGTGAAGAATTCGCGCGGGTCGACGCCCTCCCACTGCGGGCTGTGCTGAGCCTGTTGCCACGCGGCCCCAAACTGATCGTACTTGGCCCGCTTCTCCTTGTCGCTCAGCACCTCGTACGCCTGGCTGATCTGCTTGTACTTCTCCTCGGCTTTCTTGTCGCCGGGGTTCACGTCGGGGTGGTACTTGCGCGCAGCCTTCCGGTACGCCTTCTTGACGTCGTCAGGCGTGGCTTTCCGGTCAACGCCGAGCAGTTCGTAGAAATCTATGGTGTTATCCATCGGCTACCATGCTTTGTGCCGTTTCGTGTTAATGGATGCTTCGACCGGCCGGCAACGACATTGCGATCGGGGACAAGACTGCACTGAATAACCCATTCACATAGCTGCGGGGTGCTCACGTCGTACAGTGATCGGGGCCCCGCAGAGCCGTCGATGCATCTCGATCACATCCGTGGGGCCCCGCCGATTGTGCGACATCGGCACCCCACGGCCAGTCCTGGATAGAGGATATGGGCACGGGGTGTCGTCCCGCTCTGCGGGATGCGACGGGGCCCCGTGCAAGGCGTTTCAGAGAATCCGTGGGGCCCCGTGACACACACCGTGACACCCCACGGCCATGAGTGATTCGTTTCTCAGCACAACCGCCGCCTACCCATCGTCCCCGGCCTCTTGTATCTCCACCTGTATGCGGCCGGGTTGCTGGGCCTGCTTGCGCCCAACCTTGACCTCAAGCACGCCGTGCCTCATCGCCGCACTCACGGAGTCCAGGTCTGCATCGGACGGCAAGGGCACCACGCGTGAGAAAGCTCCCGACAGCCTCTCCGCTCGAATCACGCGCGCATCGTCGGGGGCCGTCTTCGCCGACGTGCCGCTCAGGATGATCGCGCCGTCCTCCGCATAGACACGAACATCTTCACGGGACACGCCAGGGAGGTCACAGCGCACGAAGTACTCCTCGGCAGTGCGCGACACATCCGTCGCCGGGACGAAGCTCAGACCCGCCGCAGGGGACTCTCGCCACGCCCGCGCGTCGTGGAACGCCTCCGCGAACTGCTCCTGCATCTTCATCAGATCGATAAGTCTCATGGCATACCTCGGCTGCCTGATTCGTCTCACTGCGTGAGCGTGACTGTGAGGACGCCCTTCTCAAGCCTGGCGTCGACGGAGCGCGGCTCGAAACTGAGGCTGAAGGACCGCGAGAAGTCGCCCGAGGGTCGCTCGGCGTGGAAGTACGCCTCGCCCGTGCGATCCCCTTCGGAGTTCCTCGATCCACTCACCGTGAGGACACGGCCCTTGACCGACACGTCCATCGCGTCGCGCGGGACGCCGCAGACTTCCAGGGCCACGACAACGCCGTGGGGACTGGCGTGAATGTCCGCTCTGGGTGTCCACGCGGATCGTGCAGGGCTGGGACTGGGCTGGGGGAATGTCTCGTCGAGTAGCCGCCGCAGCCTCGCCCGCAGCCGGTTAATCTCATTGAAGTGTTCGTCTCGGAGTCCGGGCATCGTCTCGCCCTCATCTGCTGGACCGCGCGAATAACGGGGCCCGCGGCCCCAGCGGGGTCGCAGCGGCAGAGCCCCTGCGCCGTCATGCCATGTGCTTGTCCCCGTCGGCCGCTAGTTGTCCTCGGCCTCGAACTCGCCCTCGATCACGTCATCGCCGGCTTCCGCCTGACCTGGCGCTTCCGTCGCACCAACTCCGGCGCCCTCGGCCTCGGGTCCGGGCTCGGGCTGTGGGCCCGTCTCGGCGGCGGCCTGCTCGTACATGCGCTGCGATACTTGCGAGAACTCCTCGTTCGCGGCGTCCATCGCGGCGCGGATGGCCGCGGCATCGTCTCCCTTGACGGCCTCGCGGAGCGCCTCGATCTTCTCCTTGATCGACGCCTTCTCCGGCTCAGCGATCTTCTCGCCGAGCTCGTTCAGCGTCTTCTCGAGTCCGTAGGCCGCACTGTCGCCCTGGTTCCGAGCGTCGGCCAGTTCCTTGAAGGCCGCATCTTCGGCGGCGTTCTTCTCGGCCTCGTCCACCATCCGGTTCACGTCGTCGTCGGACAGTTGGCCGGAACCGGTGATGGTGATCGACTGCTCCTTGTCGGTCGCCTTGTCCTTCGCCGACACGTTCAGGATGCCGTTTGCGTCGATGTCGAAAGTAACCTCGACCTGGGGCATGCCTCGCGGGGCCGGTGGGAGGCCGGTCAGGTGGAACCGCCCGAGAGACTTATTCTGGCTCGCCCGCGGGCGCTCGCCTTGCAGGACGTGGACTTCCACCGTCGTCTGCATATCCGTCGCCGTGCTGTACGTGCGGCTCTCGCGGGTCGGGATGTTCGTGTTCCGCGGGATGACCGAGTCCATGACGTCGCCCAGGGTCTCGACGCCGAGGGTCAAGGGCGTCACGTCCATCAGAACGATGTCCTGGCTCTCGTCGCCGCCGAGGACCGCCGCCTGGATCGCCGCGCCGACCGCAACCACCTCGTCGGGGTTGATGCCCTTGCGCGGGTCCTTCCCGCTCATCTCCTTAGTCAATTCCTGGACCTTCGGAATCCGGGTCGAGCCACCGACGAGAATGACCTCGTCCACTTCACCGTAGCCGAGCCCGGCCTCCTTCATCGCGTCCTGCACGGCAACCTTGGTCTTCCCGATGAGCTCGCCGATCAGTTCCTCGAGCTTCGCGCGGGTCAGGGTCATCTCAAGGTGCTTCGGACCCTCGCCGTCCACCGAAGTGATGAACGGGAGGCTGATCGTCGTCGTCACCTGGGACGAGAGTTCGCACTTCGCCTTCTCCGACGCTTCCTTCAGCCGCTGCAGGGCCTGCCGGTCCTTGCGAAGGTCGACCGAGTTCTCTTTCTGGAACTCACCAGCGATGTAGTCGATGATCCGCTCGTCGAAGTCGTCGCCACCCAGTCGGGTGTCGCCGGAGGTCGCCAGCACCTGGTATGCGTCGCGCTCCTCCGTGCCGACCTCAACGTCGAGGATCGACACGTCGAAGGTGCCGCCACCCAGGTCGAAGACCATGATCGTGGCTTCTTTTTTCTCGCTCTTCCAGCCATAAGCCAGCGCGGCGGCAGTCGGCTCATTGATGATCCGCAGGACCTCAAGGCCCGCGATCTCACCGGCCTGCTTCGTCGCCGTTCGCTGGGTATCATCAAAGTACGCGGGGACGGTAATGACCGCCTGCGTCACGGGCTCCCCGAGGTACGCCTCCGCATCCTCCTTCAGCTTGCTGAGGATCATCGCGGAGATCTGCTCAGGGGTGTAATCTTTGCCGTCAATCGTCGTAGTGTCTCGCGTGCCCATCTTCCGCTTGATCGACGAGATCGTGCGGTCTGGGCTCAGGACTGCCTGACGCTTCGCCGCCTGACCGACAAGACGCTCCCCGGTGTTCGAGAAGGACACCACAGACGGGGTGGTTCGACCGCCGTCGGAGTTGACGATGACTGTCGGCTCCCCCGCCTCGACGACCGCCATACAAGAGTTGGTCGTGCCAAGGTCGATCCCAATAACTTTGGCCATACTTCAACACACCTTTCCGCATGGGGCAGTGTTCAAGTCGTCATGCAACGAGCTTGACTGCGCCAAATATTCAACCGTGAGCCTACGCTCACTCATGTTTGACGGCATTATAATGGTTGAGCGCAATACTGTCAAGGTTGTTGATATGCTAGTCTAAGCGCAGCCCCGCGCGTACTCAAACATCGCCTCTATGCTCGCCCTCGGCGTCCCTGGCGGCACCTCGCACCCCGCCGCCAGAATGTATGGATCCCCCAGAACCCGGTGGGAGCGCTCACACACCGCCCGGACCACCGCCGGACTCGCCTGGTACAGCTCCGCCACGGGATCGAAGTTCCCCATCAGTATCGCATCCGGGCCGAGAAGCTCGCGCGCGTGAGTGATGTCGCAGGTGTGGTCCAACTCAATGATCTCGGCCCCGGTTTTCGCCATGTGGGGCAGCAGATGGGTGGTGTTGCCGCAGATGTGCAGTCGCGTGACGGCTCCGGCGCTTTGAATCGCCGCCACCAGACGGGCTTCCCGGGGGAGGATGTATTCTGTGTAGATGTCCGCCGATACCAGGGACGCAGCGGCATCCCCCAGGCCGATGAAGTCCGCCCCGGCCTCGATCTGCGCCAGGGCGAAGGCAATCTCCATCTCCGTGATCCAGTCGAACAGGTCGCTCACGAACCCGGGGTCATCATAGAAGTCCATCATCAGCGCGGACATATCCCGCAGGTCCGCAGCCTCGGCCATCGGTCCTTCCACCCAGCCGAGAATCGGCACTTCGCCCCCGACCTGCTCCCGGAACAGCGCGCAGGCCTTCACCCGGTCGTGCATCCGCCCTCCGCCAAGCGGGTCGGGCTGCGTGAGCCCCGCGAGGGCCGCCTTGTCTCCCAGCACCTGATTCTTCGCCCGGGGCGGCTTGTCGTCATACCACTCAAGCTGGGCGCCGCAGTCGGCGGCTTCCCGCATCGGGTCGGAGCAGCAGGACACGTAGTCGATCCCGAACTCCTCGATCAGCCGCACCTGACACCGCACGAGGATCCGGTAGTCCTGCAGGTAGTCGGCGTAGCTTTCGCCCCCCGACTGCGCCGCGTAGATCATAAAGATCGGCATTGCGAGCAGGCCGCCGGGTTTCTCGCCGGCCAGCAGGGCCTTCAGTCTCTCCAGCGGGGACATGAGTCGCCGAAGCAGTTCAACGTATCACATGCGGCGGCCTCCCGATGAAGTGATCGCGCCCCACCAACGGAGAGCGGCCTTGCCACCAAGGGCTGACCGGGCCCCAGCGAGAATACTCCTCCGGCGGCCTGTTCGACGCCGGGATGAATGTTCTCACCCTCTGGAGGTCTCATGCACCATGACCGACCGCGAGCGCTTCGTGAACTGTGTCCTCGGCAAGCCCGTTGACCGTCCGCCTTTCTGGCTGCACTGGTCCCCGTGGTCGCGCGCTTGGTCCCGGTGGGAGCGAGAGGGTAAGCCCGCGGAGTTCACCGACTTCCGCAGCTTCATGCACCCCGACTGCCCGCCACTGACCGTGCCCGTCAACTACGGCCCATGTCCCGCTTTCGAGCGCGTTGTCATCTCCGAGGATGAGGATTACGTCGTCGCCACCGACGCCTGGGGCATCGTCCGCCGAGACTACAAGCATGGGGAGTCGATGTCCGAGTTCATCAAGTTCCCCGTTGCCGACCGCGATGACTGGGAGCAGTTCAAGGCCGAGCGCCTCGACCCCCATCATCCCGACCGCGTGGCCGGAAACTGGCGCGAGGTCTGCCGTGGGTGGCAGAGCAAGGAGCTTCCCATCCAGCTCGGAGGGTATCCCTTCGTCACCATGTACGGCGG
>JALGSS010000207.1 GCA_029821745.1 Candidatus Zipacnadia bacterium | reverse complement strand
GGACAACCCGACGACACTGCAACGCAGTTCCCCACCGGTCGTCGCGGGAAAGCTGATCAATTGAAGAGGGAAACCCAATGAGGACTTGCCGATTTCTTTCCCACTCCATTCTCGTTCTCTTCTTTACAGGAGGAGCAAGCGTGCTTGGCGCTGACTTGTTCTCGATGCCATCGGAACCCACCGGCGGGGTACTCCGCGTGCATCCAGGTAATTCGCGGTACTTCACGGATGACTCGGGGAAAGCTATCTACATGACCGGCTCTCATGTCTGGTGGAACATCGTGGCCAAAGACGACCGAAACTCCCCTTTCAGCGACGCCGATTTTGAAGCCTTTCTCGATTACCTCGAGTCCTTTGGTCACAATTTCACCAGGATCTGGATCGGCTTTGCCTATCCCACATACAGCGCCTATCCCTGGCAACGCACCGGGCCGGGCAACGCAGCGGACGGCAAACCGAAATTCGATATGACAAAACTGGACCAGTCCTACTTCGACCATCTGCGGGACCGGCTCATTCGACTTCAGGATCGAGGCATGTACTTCTCCGTCATGTTCTTCGGTTCGTTTAACGGTTTCAGGACCTCGGACAAGTGGAAGACGGTGGCATGGCACCCCTCGAACAATACCAATCCAGAGCTCGCGGCTGCCCTTGACAGGAAAGATGGCAACTCATTCTTCACGACAGACCCCGCGGCGCTTGAGATTCAGCGACTGCTCGTGAGGAGGATGATTGATGCCGTCAATGACCTGGACAACCTCGTCTGGGAAATCATGAACGAGGCAAACTTCCCGGCTTGTGCGAACTGGCAAAATGAAATGGTCAACTACGTGAGGAGTTACGAGGCAGGAAAGCCGAAACAGCATCTCGTCGGTATCACTGCAGGCCATGGAAGGCCACAGACGAACGGACTCTTGAGATCCGGACCGGCCGACTGGATTTCGCCAAGCGCGGAGGACGGCCGCTACGACTACCGTCAAGGCGGGCCTGCCGCCTACAGCGACAAGATCGTCATCAACGACGTAGATCACCTGTGGGCGGTTGCTACGGACGACACTTGGCTCGCCATACGAAAGTGGGTCTGGCAGACATTCACGAGGGGAAATCACCCTATTCTCATGGACCAGTACAATTCATATGCACCGAAATGGGGGGCTTACGGAGAAGTCAACCCCAAATGGGATCCCATCCGGTCCGCCATGGGGCATACCCGAGCATTTGCGGCAGAATTCGCAGACCTTGCTGAAATGCTGCCTGATGAATCCATCGCGGACTCCGGTTACTGCCTCGCGGACGCGGGGCGGGAGTATTTGGTCTATGACCCTTCAGGCGGCACCGTCATCGTCAACTTGGCCGCTCTGCAAGGCACGGCTCAATACAAGTGGTTCAATCCGCAAACAGGGAGGACGGTGACTGGCGGCTCCGTAAACGCTGGTGACAACAGAACCTTCCGCGCACCGTTCAGTGGGGACAGTGTTCTTCATATCAGACTGATTGCGCCGTAAAACGTGGGCCTGCAGCGTATTGAGACGACCTGTGCAGTTAGCCTTCCGAGCCGGCCACCCGCGCACGCTGCGCTGCCGCTTGCGTCGCTCCTGTCATCACGAACACTCCCAGCACGAGTGCGTCGGCTGCCCGGCGCATTGCTCTCCTCCCTCAGCGTGTTCAGCCGAGATTCTCCATGTCAGAGTGGGTACCCCCACTCCTGACGCGGTAGATCGCGCCCTTCTTCAGCGGCACGCCGCCCTTGGGGAGGCAGTAGATGCGGATGCCGTCCCACATCTCGCCGCTATCCCGTGATCGTCGCGTAGAACTGCCACCGGCGCTCCCAGAAGCGCTGGAGCTTGATCATCAGGACGTTCCTGCCGGCCCGCAGGTCGACCTCGGCCACGAGCTCATCCCTTCGCACGCCCTTCTCATTCGGTACGTACGCAACGGGCTCTCCATTCAGCCAGATCTGCGCCTGGCTGGACGCGCCGAAGTGGAGGCGCTCCCTCCCAGGCGCTCCCGCGGTGATGTACGTGACCGCATACACCACGTCACCCACTTCGGCTTCCTGGTTCGTGCCCAGATCGATGACCGGCTCACCCGTATCTGCCGCGGTGACCGTCGTCCAGCCATCGGTGGCGACGGTTCCTGGGTTCCGTTCCGGAGGCGCACTGACCTGAGTGATGGGATACCAGTCCGGATTGGCGTAGCGCGCGCTGACACGCCAAGCCCGGATGGGCTGCGTGGGGCCTGCTGGAGCGTCGTCGCCGGCTCGCGGGAAGATAGTCAGGGCACAGATGCCCCAGCCGGTCGGCCCGCCGAAGTCGAACTCCAGCTTGCCGTCCTCAGCGGACACGGCGACTTCTCGCGCCAGGACGTCACCCTTGTCGTGAACCGCGTCGAGGCATCGCGCCGCGCCGTTGATGCGGACCATCCCGGAGACCAGGAAGTTGCGGTTCGTCCAGGCTGGGTTCGTGGTCACCACACGCACAGTGTACTGCCCGGCAGGAACGTCAATGCGGAACCGGTGCCCCTGCCCCGAGGATAGGTGTGTCCTGAGGGGAACAGGCGGAGAATCCCGGTATGGCCAGAAGAGCAGCCGCCCTGCCGTACGAGCAGTCGTGAAGCGTTCCCCATACTTCTGGGCCATGGCGTAGTAGAGTTCTTCCGGCGTGGGCTCCGAGGTGTCCGTGGTTGGCAGCCAGCCGAACCCGGTACCGGAGCGGTATTGAGTGTCCGGCCCGACCGCCTGCCAGGGCGCAGCCGCCTCTTCCACGCCGAAGTCCAACGCCAGAGCCGCTCCGTCTACGTCTGCAGCCTGCCGCACGCGTTCCTGATAGGCCGCATCCTCTGCTTCCTGGACCGCACCCAACAGGTCCCCGGCGCTCTTCGCATACTCGGTCGCCTGCGCTACATCCCCGGGCGCCCCGGCACATCGCTTCGCCATCTCCTCGACGCCCTCGGCAGCCTCCGCGAGGTCGCCCCACGATCCACCGGATGCCATCCGCGCGCGGGCCAGCATCGCATCCCCCTGCAGGACGGCGCTGCGAACGGCATCCAACCCCTTGCGGCCGATCGCGAGCACCCCGTAGACGTGAGTTGCAGGCACGGTAACTGAAACGGACTGGTCCGCGAGAGAGAAATCAAGTGCCTGGCGCTTGCCATCGGCGGCGAGCCAGATAGCCTCTTCTGCCGGGATGTCGGCGGGCATCTTGAGGGAGATGGGCACAGGTTGCGTCGAGGTGGCCTCCCCTGACTCGAAGTCCACGTTGTAATTGACGAAGTGCAGGCTCAGGAAATCGCCCGGGTGGCGCCACGTCTTCACCCACAGAAGCCGGTCCAGGTCTCCCGACACCAAAGTCTCGCCACCCAGGGCGCTTCGTGTGCTCTCAATCGCGACCCGCGTCAGTTCCTGCGTGGCGTCGCTCTCGACCACTCGGTTGGCGAGGAAGCGCCGGCCCGGCAGCAACTCCACGACGCGACCCGTGCGTCGCCACTGCTCCACCGGCGAGACGTCGCGCGGGAGATTATCCTCGTCACGGATGCCGCAATTCCCCAGCAGCCCCAACGTTCCCCCGGCCTCGACATACTGGCTGATCAGCGCGATCTGCGCGTCACTCAAGCACTCCAGGGCAGGCAAGATCAGCAGCTTGTAGCGCAGCAATTCTTCGACCGTGACGGTGTCCGCGTGGATCTCAGGGTGCCTCAGTATCACCACGTCGAAGGGTATGTGCCCCTCCTCCAGAGCTCGCGCCATCCCTGACATGGCGTTAACCGGCTGGGCTCCCGTCGCGTGCTGGTACGCGTAGTACATCATCGTCGGGATCGAGTACATGAGGCCAACCTGGGCATAGCGCTGCTTCCCCGGGCCGGCGAACAAAGCTCGATGATCGCACCGGAACTGGAAGTACCGGGTCAGGAGATCCGACAGCTCCGGCTCGTCCTCGAACCCGGCCTGGTTCACGAACAGCACGCCGCCCCCTGCGCATGCCTCGGCCAGCTCATGTTCGACGATGTCAGGCGTGCGCTGCTTGAACCCGGTCATGGACATGAACGGGCGCACGCCTTGCGTCATCGCCCAGCCCATCTCGTAGCGGAAGGCGCCCCAAGCGTTGTTCCAGTGGTACTTGAACATGTCATAGGCGCTCATCCCATTCGTCTCGAACCAGACGGTGTCGACGAAATCGGACAACGCAATCTGGTACGGGTTCGGCCCGACGAAGCCGCCGCCCTGGTTCCCATGCACATCGTATTCCCGGCCCATCCGTTCGGCGATCAGCCGCGCGTCTTTATACTGGCGCAGGAAGTTGTGCATGTGGGAGATGTAGAGGAACTTCAGATACTCCGACATGACCGGCGGGGCGCACATCTGGTGCAGGAGGGCTGCCTCTTCCTCGTCGAACCGGTGCTTCACAGCCGGGGGCAACTGGTCGGTGACATCGGTCAGATTCTCCTTCACATAGTCGCGTATATGGGTGTGCCCATTTAGGAACTCCGGCAGGCGCTTCGTGGTCTGCAGGTAGTGCCTAAACTTGCGGTTGCAGTGGTCGCAGTAGCGGCCATGCCCACCGGCGCCGATGCGTGACGTCGGCCCGCCGATGTTGTCCTGGCTGATCGAGAATCCGAGCAATGGGCTCGTGAGCCAGTCGTAGTTGATGACCGACCACCAGCGAGGCGCGTTGTTGCACACGATGAACGCGTCCCAGCCGACCTTGTCGGCCCACCACTGATGGCTGGTGTTGTAGTGCGCACTGAGGACCCGCTCGCCGTTCATGTCCCGCGCGATCCCGTTGTCCCACAGCAGCTTCCGCGCGCCGTCCTCGTGGAAGTGGATCGTCTCCTGGTATTCGTTGCTCCCGTAGACTTCGTACCAGATGCCCCGGTGATTCAGGTAGTCGTGGGTGGTGTAGTCGGCGGATCGGTCGAGGCAGTCAATGAGCTTCCAGTGCTCGTCCAGCCAGCCGCCTCTTCGCTCCGGTCCGCCACGTCCGCCACCCCAGCCGGCATTGACCACGTGGGGCCACCAACTGATCGGTCTGTCCGCCGGTGCTTCGAAGCTGCGGAGCTCAGCGCCGAAGTCCGGGAGGGTCACGGCTACTTGCTGATCCGCGCTCGGGATGACTGCTGCGCTCGCTTGGCCGAGTAGGAGCGCAAGGGTCGCGACGCACAATGCAAGTCTTGTCATTGCATCCACCTCAGGGCATTCTGGATAATGTACCTCGTCCTCTGCAGAACAGCCTGACACGGGGCACAGTCCGGTTCCCTGGGCCTCCGTGGCGTACGTGCCATCGGCCCGCTGAGCTGCGTGCGCTTCGGGCCTCGCGCGTTGGCCGACTAGTCCCGCGCTTGAGCGTCTTCCTTGCCGACGGCGTCGGGAAGCACGAAGTGAAACCGCTCCTGCAACAGATAGAATGAGCCCTGGTAGGGATCATCCCCGATGACGAATCCCGCCCGCTCGACCACGCCCTTATCCCAGTGCGCGGCCTGAACGCGCTGAATCGCTGCGCTCTTCGGGTCTGCGATTGCCTCCTGTCCGATGTGCAGGAATGGGTGAGTAATGGCGAAGGGCTCGCGGGTGTCGCCGCAGTCGAAACTCAGCGTGTTGATCTTCCGCAGGATGTCGGCGGGAACGCGGAACGTGTACTCGCCGACCTTCCCGGCCTCCAGGTTACCCACACTGATGCCGTTCATGAGGACCCCAACCGTGGCTGCAGGCTTGAGCGGTGACATGATCACGTTGCCGACTGAGAAGGTCAGCGAGGCGTCGCTGCCCGGCGACACCGACGGTCTGCCGTTGTCGACAACGAACACGCGGGTGCGCGTCTCACCATCGGGGATCGACCTCACGCGGACCTCGACCAGCCCATCGGGGAGTCCGCGCGTGTCCCACTTCGCTTCGTACAGAGCCCGGTAGAAGGGCCGCCCCGTCTCAGACATCGCTACCCAGTCGCCGCCGTCCACCGAGAACTCCAGCGACTCCCCGGCCTTCGGCTGAACCAGGTGCGCCTGCAGCGTAACCTCTCCGGACAAGGCTTCCCCGAACGTGGGCGAGACGATTGCCACGCGCTCGCCGAGGCCCTTGTAGAAGCACTCCATCGATGTGCCGCGCACATGGTAGATCATGTAGCCCTGGGGGCTGAGATCGGCGCAGCGTCCCGTCCACCATGTCCCCGACAGCGCCCCGTGGATACGCGAGGGAACAGGGCGCTTCTTCTCAGCGACCACATGCATGTCGCCGGTGAGTTGCAGCCGGATGTCCTCCTCCTTCGCCAACTCAACGAAACCCGGCACGTATCCCTCCAGGTGGTGTTCCGAGGCAGTCAGCGAGACGGCGCCGGAGGTCCGGTTCCCCAAATCCTGCTTCAGCCACGCCACATGCTCCGGCACCATCTCGTGACGGATCGCGTCTTCCATGTGGTACACAATGTCGACGGATACGAAGTGCAAACGCCCGTACTCGAAGGAGAACAGTTGCGGGCCCAGGTACTCCCAGTAGAGCGCCTTGCCGGCCCGGTGGTCGCCCAGAGGGAAATCCTCCAGGCGGTAGCTTGAGTCCGTGTGGTCACCGGCGACGTTGTAGTAGGGCATGTCCAGGTGGTTCATGATGCCCACGTAATTGCGGAAGTAGGCGTGACCGGTTTCCGCCGAAGCGTTGAGCTGTTTGTCGAGATTGATCAGGTCACCCGAGTTGAAGACGAAACGCGGCGCGGGGCGCAGAGCATTGGCCTCGGTGACGAACTGGCTGAGACCTTCGAGGGAGCGCCGGTGCGTCGAGACGTGAGAGTCGGTCACCTGAATGAAGGTGAACTCGCTCTCGTCGAGCTCCGCGGGCTTCAGGGCGAAGTCGACCTTCTCGGCGACAGGCTTGTACCAGTTCCCGACGGTGTCGTGACCAGGCGGGCGGGTGATGAAGACGAAAACGGCGTCGGGCGAGGGTGTGATCGCATAGGCGCCCGTCTTGTCCGTCTTCACGACGGAGTAGCCGTCGGTTACGGAGACATCCGGCACGCCCGCCTCCCCGGCGTCTGCGATGGTGTTCCCGTCAGCGTCAATGACCACGCGGCCGCGCACGGTCTTCGGTAGTGGAGCCCCATACGCGGGCTTCGGGGTCTCGCGAAGGAGGAGCTCGAGGACCGGCGGAGGTGGTGCGGGAAGGGCTCCCGTGAACGTCTCCTGCGCCGCAGTGTAAGCGAACTCATCGATCAGTCCATCGTAGCACCAGACATCATAGTCCGGAGGCCACGAGTAGCAGCCCAGGAGAAACGCGCGGTCTGCGATGAACCAGTCGAAGGTCTCGGGGAGCTCGGCCCGGGCGACGAGCTTGTCG
>JALGSS010001137.1 GCA_029821745.1 Candidatus Zipacnadia bacterium | reverse complement strand
TCCCCGAGCTCCAGATGGTTTGTCCCGAAGATGCCCCAGTAGGTCATCACCATGTTGATGTCACCGTGGTAGTCTCCGTGCCACGGTGGGCTCTTCATCATGTTGTAGAGCCCGCACAGGCCCGGCGCTGTCTTCCCGCGCGACGTGCAGGCAAGCTGGTGCAGCGAGACATACCACAGCGACTCGATGAACCGGTCCTCAAGCTCGACGCCGGACTTCTCCCAGAAGCCGTGCCACCATCGCTGGTGCCCCTCGCGCATAGTGTCTGTGCCCGTCTCGGCGGTCTGTCGCGCAGTCCATCGAGGTCTTCGCGCCGGCAATCACCTGCCACGTCTTCGGCTGCCGGTCGCGGTAGTCGAGCTTGACTTCGACACTCACCTCGTTGGTGAACACAACAGGCTCCGTGTGCTCAATGCCGCTGACCGCCATCGCCAGCACATACTCGAACCCGTCGGGGAACGGGTAGCGGATCCACATGACCTCGCCATCGGCGCCGCTCTCAGGCATGCCCAGGATCTCATCGTACTCCCGGAAGATGCTCACCCGCTGTCTTTGCCGGTCGTCGGCGAAGCGCTCATGCAGCCACTCATCCTGGGCGTCGACGACGAGCACGTTTGAATCCGAATCCACCCAGCAGTCGAAGCGCGTCGCCTTGTGGTTCGTCTCGTAGGCGCATTCGACCGTCCCGTCAAACAACCGCAGGCGCTGGGTCTGGTGGTGGATCGACTGGTACATGGGGAGGAAATCGTGTTCGATATCGATGCGCACGCGCCCAAGAGGCTTCGGGTACGGGAAGTCATCGCTGCGCTCGGCTTCTGCGCGCAGTTCCGCGTTGGCCTGCTCGGGGGCGGTCTCGAACAGCTCTTTCAGACGGTCGAAGGGGACGTGAGGCGGGTTCTGCACCCGCCGGTCCCACACGTCCAGCTTATTGAGCCCGATCTCGATCCCGCTGGGCTGCCAGACCATCCCGCCGAAATGCCCGTTTCCAAGAGGGAACCCGTCTTCCCAGAAGCGGGGCGGGACCTCGTAGATGATATCGTGCTGAGTCACGTGACGCCGCAGAGCATCCGAGTCCATCGTAGGCCCTCCCTTGGGGCGGCAGCTTCATTGCAGTTTCCCGGTCCGGTAGATTGTGTCGATCTGCTCGGCAGACAGCGCTTCCGCGTAGAACGCGAAGTCGTCGAGCTTCCCGATCAGGCACTCATTCCCGCTGTAGTTGGGGTTCGTCCCGATCGCGATGTCCCGCGCGGAGGAGAACAGGCGAGCAGGCGCTCTCGCTGAATGGGCCGCCTCGCCATCGACATACAGGGTCAATGTACTCCCCTGCTTCACCGCGGCGAGGTGCACCCATTTGCCGTTGGTGAGGGCCACGCCTTCGGTGCCTGCCCCACGGGAGCCTGCCTCGATCCGCGCGAACACTTTCTCCCCGTCGAGCACGATGCGCAATCCATCATCGACGCCTCGCGCCCAGGCCGAGAAGACCTGCTGCAGCCGGTCCGTCGGGGAAGTACGGGATCGCGTACTTGACCTTGCTCGTGCGCCCGTTGAAGGCCAGGGCTCCGCCCTCGTTCCCGAACCGATCCGCCGCGGGAGCCACATCCGTTGCGACAAGCAGCTCTCCGAAGCTCGGCTCCGCAGTGCCGTCCAGGGGCGAGGCGACGATCAGCCCGTTCTCCCCGAACACGAAGGCTTCCGGTTCGCGGGCCTCCGGGTTGACCACGTTCGGGTCAAAGATGAGGGCGCGTAGCCCCAGCGCGTTCTTGGTCGACCCATGGGCATTCGTGGCGATGACCCGCCAATAGCAGATCTGGCCCACACCCAACTCGTCTGGAATCTCGACGATAGCCGACATGCTCTCGATTCCCGAGCGTTCCGCAATGATCTGCCCGAATTCCGCGTCATTCGACAGTTGCACCGTGAACGCGCGCCCGAGAGCCCGTGAGTTGCGATAGCCACTCCACGAGAACAGCACTCGCCCCGGCCCGATTCGCTCGCCATCCTTCGGGCTCAGCAGGAAGAAGCGCGCGGGCGCTCCGTTGACTGCTGGGAGCCATGCTCGATAGTCCGTCCCATGGGCCCCCGCCGTGGCGAAGTCGCACAGGACGACCTCCTGCCCATCTGCCGCCTTGAGCCTCAGCAGAACCAGCGGCGGGAACCGGCAGTCGCACTCAGTCGGCATCGCGTCGAGACTGGACAGGTCCAGCGTGGGCATCTGCGGCACATCAATGGTGTTGAACTTCTGGTCGAAGGCAAGCAGCAGCGGCCCCCGGTAGATGCACGCCGCGCCACTCCGCGTCAGTTCGCCCGTCCACGTGCGCAGGGACATGTCGAAGCTGAGTTCCACGACATCGCCCCGCGACCACTCGCGCGTGATGTCGAGGTACTCGCCCGGCTGGATGCGCTGCACGGGTTCGCCATTCACCGTTGCGGTCGTCTGCCTTGACCACGCCGGCACGCGGAACCGCAAGGTCGTCTGCACATCCTGTTCCGGGTCGATGTGAAGCCGCACGTCGCCGCCGACCGGGTACGTGGTCTCTTGCCGCAGCGCCACCTTCGTGCCCTCGCGCAGCGCGAAGCGTATCTCGCCGGGCCCGTAGTAGTTGACGGCCGCGCCATCATCGGTCAGCATCACCGCCCACTCCGACAGCATCCCGAGGCCTCGTGGCGCGTTCACCGAACAGCAGTTCAGCTCGGGCGTGCCGAACCGTGCCTGGAACACAATCGTGTGAGCCGACGCCTCGCGCACGCCGTCCATC
>JALGSS010001136.1 GCA_029821745.1 Candidatus Zipacnadia bacterium | reverse complement strand
GCGGCTCATACTTGTCTGTCTGGTCGAAGACGAGGGCATTCGGGTGCACGAACCGCGTTGTCAAAGTCGCCCGAGGCCGGCTGGTCACCACCGTCTTGCTCGCGGCGTCCACAGCCATCTCATCAATCGCATGGAGGCGGAACTCATAGGTGCGCGGTTCATCACTGGCTAGATCGTCGCGGAGCACGAACAGGCCCGGCCGAACATGGACGACCTCGCGGATCGCTCGTGTCAGGCGCCCACCGTACGACTTGGGCGTGCCAGCCACGGTCCTGCCCGATGCCACCATCGATGGTGATACCATTCTTCGCCTTGGTCTGCCTCGTCCAGTTCACATGGTGCGGCGACCCGTAACTCGTGTAGTACCCGGTGAGAATCGCGAGGGCCTCGCCGTATGCCTCCAACGCGAAGCAATTCTGCGCCTGGTGCCCGTGAGAGACGGCTCCGTAGGGCGAGGATTTCATCGAGAAGTGGACGTCTTCGTCGCCGTTCACGAGGTCCGTATGCAGGCTTGCGAGGCCGACACCCTCAAACAACCGGGCCGGTGGCAGCTCATGAGGCGCTCGGCCAGCCAAGGTGTCGTCCTTCAGCACGACGCCGAGGATGCTCGCGCCGCCGCCCTGGCCCAGGGAGTCCGCATACCAGCGGATAGCCGGATCCTGCCCCAACGTGCTGAACCAGTACATGAGCCTTCCAGGGCGGCTCGGGAGCCACTGACTGCCGTCCCCGAAGGGCGACATTTGGGCATGCGGAGGTGTGATGTACAGCCGGTAGTAGGGCGTGCTCTTGAAGAAGGGGCGTTGGGACAGATCGATCCCCGTCGCCTCCCTCAGCGCCACGACGAAATGCAGGCCGAAGCTCATGTACGCGCCCCAGTACCCGGGCCCTTCATTCCAGCCGCCGTCGTCCTTGCCCCATGCCGGGTAGACGCCCCAGTAGATCTTGGTGATGTAGTCCAGCCACTCCGTCGCCTCGGGCCACTCACCCAGGAATTCGATGGCGGCTTCGCCCAGGAAGCCGATGATGCGCCCGGGATGGCTCGAGTACGGGTTGTTCTCGAAGGGCATTCTGCGCAGGAGCTTGTAGAAGTCGGCCGCGCGGCCGCGCATCATCACCCACATCGCGGGCTCATCGTTGTGGAATGCTCCCGACGGGCCGCTCGGGTCCCAAGCAGCGAAATGCAGCAGGCGGCGCTTCGCCTCCGCGCCACACTCAGCGTCCCCGGTGAGCAGGTACGCAAGGCCCGCCTGCTCCATCCTGTCCATCGGTCGCCGCGTCGTCCGGATGTAGATCCCGTAGGCCTTGCGGCGTTCGTCGCGGTCCTTTGGGAGCCACTTCGGCTCCTCGACGAGCTCTTCTCCAGCCCACCCATTGGTCGCGCGCACCAGCGAGTCGGCGATGCTCTTCAGGTCGCCGTCCTTCGCTCGGCTGCGCAGCTCCGGCAACCGCCCTTCACTCACGAAGAGATGCGGACGCTCAGGCGTCACCCGCAGATTCTCTCGGCCGGGATACGCCCACGGCGCTGCGTCGGCGGTCACCTCGAAGCGGCGCGACTTGCTCCACACCGTCGGCAGATTCTCCCGGTCGACACCGTATCGCCAGTACCACATCCCGTTCGCCAGCGGCGCCGTGAGCATTTCACAGCACCAGTCGAGTCCCTCGCGCTGAATCAGGTCAGCCCCGCCGAACCCCTCGTCCCTGTCGATCTGCAGGCGGTACGTGACATCCTGCCCTGACGGCAGCCACAGGAACGGCGGCGGGTTGAGGGCGACCGTCGCGCCGTCGGCCGGAGCGTAGGGCAGATTCCGGCCGTGGACGGGATCGCGATCGACGGCCAGCGCCGGGTCCATCGGCACATTCCGGAGTTCCTTGATTGTCGCGGGCCGGATCGAAACGGCGTCCCAGTGGGTTTCGCCGGGGGTGAACCAGTGGAAGAGCTCGATGACTAGATCGCGGGTCCCCTTCGGCACGGGAAAGACCGTGTTGACCTGTTTCCACTCCTCGGCAGGCTCGTAGAAGGCCGTGCTGATCTTCAGGTGGTGCCATTTCTTCGGGTCGTCGTTGAACAGGAAGCGGATCGAGGGGCCCTTTCCGCGCGCCGCCGCGACGCCACGGGTCCGGTACCAGCCGGTGACTGCGACCCCCACATTGCTGTCGTCCCACGGCACATGCTGCCGCCAGCAACTTCGGTGCTTCGTGTCCGTCGCGCTGAGCACGACGTAGCGGGCACCCTCTTTGGCGTCCTCTTCGCCCACGCCGAATTGCCCCCCCGTGTTGAAGTCATAGCCGGCCCACTCAGCGGGGCGGCCGTTGTCCCCCAGTTCCTCGAACCCCCCGTTCCTGAATAGGTTGTCCTGAGCGCTCGCAACCGATACGGCCGTGACCAGCACGCCTGTAACGATGACGGCGACCTGAAGCCTACGAAGCGTACTCCCGAAGTTCCATCGTGCGCGGGACATCGTCTCACTCCTCGC